>JAPUJM010000180.1 GCA_027296205.1 Actinomycetota bacterium | reverse complement strand
AGCAGGAACGAGAACCGGGCTGCCTCGAGGGGGTCGAACTTTCTTCCGTTCCCGGTGCTGATGGTGATGCCGGACCTGGATATGCCGGGGATGAGAGCGAAGGCCTGGGCGATTCCGACGACGACAGCATCGGGCACCCGTCCGTCCATCAACGCGCGAGTCCCGGTCGCCAGTCGCTGGCCGATGACGAGGATCACACCGGTCGCCATAAGGGCCCAGCCGACATTCGAGACAGTGTCCTGGAACGAGTCGAGGCTCTCTTTCAGGGGGAGCCCGACGAGGGCAGGGATGGTGCCGATGGCGACCAACAGTGCGATCTTGCGACCCTCGGGCTCGGTGCGAAGCCTGAGAACCTTCATCACGTCCTTCCGGAAGTAGATGAGCACCGCGAGCAGTGTTCCCAGATGAAGGACGGCCGCGACGGCAAGACTGGGAGGAGCGATGTCCAGGCCGATCTCTGCGAGGAAGGCAGGGATGATCACGAGGTGTCCCGAGGATGAGACCGGGAGGAATTCGGTGAGACCCTGGATCAGACCCCAGATGATCGCGGAGAGCACATCGGGAACGGTAGTGCTCAGCCGGTGGAGACCAGCACCGCGATTCGGGAGTCCGCAGCCGCCACTGCGACCTCACTGGCCGATGCCGGCGCCACCGCAATGCCGCCACTTGCCGCGGCGAAAGGGTCGTCGGGGACCGAAAATGCGATTACACCTTCGACCACCTTGCCCGAGTCGAGGAGGACGATCTTGACCCGGTCACCGGCTCGGGCAATCGCGGGCACGTCCGCGGAGATGACCCACCAGCCGACAGGAATCACCGAATCGCCGTCCCCGACATCGGAAGCGAGGATCGGCTCGCCTTTTTCGATCACCCTGGCTGCTACCGCGTTGGGGTGGACCTGATCCAACAGACCGGACGGGATGGGTCGGGTCTCGGTGTTGAGCGACGTGAGCTCTTCTCCCACGGCTATCGCTTCGGTGGCAAACGGATGGTCGACAAGGGGATCTGGTCCGAATTCGAGCCAGATGGCCACGGCTACGAGGAGCCCGGCGGCGATCCATCGTCCCAACGGTGGCGACTGCAGCCACAACATGTCTCGAAGGTACGGCGCCGGCGCCCGCGGTAGAAGGGAGTCGTTGAGCTAGGAGTCTTTGGAAGTCGAAGAGCTCGCTTTTGGCTTCGACTGGGATTTCGACTTGGAGGCCGAGGATTTCTTGGTCGAGGTGTCCGACTTCTCCGATGGCTTCGGAGAGCCAGAAGACCTGTTTCCCGTGGCGTAGAAGCCGGGACCCTTGAAGACGATTCCCCGGGCATGAAAGACTTTCTTCAGCTCGCCGCCACACTCGTCGTGCTTCTTCAGCGGTTTGTCGGAGAACGATTGGAAGATCTCGACGTTCTCGCCGCATTCCCTACAGGCGTATTCGTATGTTGGCATGGTAAGAGTGACCGACTTGGAAGCGGTGGAGCCAGTCAAGTGTAGAACCGGACGCCAAGGTGTTCCATTCCCCGGTGAGCCAATATGATCGTTCCATGACGATCGCCATTGCCCTGGTCGGCGCCTATGTGGTGGGAAGCATCGACTTTGCAGTGATCGTCGCTCGAATGCATGGGGTCGACATCCATGAGATCGGCAGCGGCAATCCCGGCACTTCCAATGTCCTGCGCACCCTTGGCCGGCTGCCGGCTGCGATGGTGCTGATCGGAGACACGATGAAAGGCGTGATCGGCGCCTCCATGGGGGCCATTGCCGGCGGCCTCGTTTCGACCACCACCCCAACCGAGCTGTCGCAATGGGCGTTCGCAGCCGGTTTCGCCGCTGTGGTCGGTCACTGCTACCCCGTCTTCCATAAGTTCAAAGGGGGAAAGGGGGTGGCTACCGGTTTCGGCGTCGTGATCTTCACCGTGTGGCAGGTAGCCCTGGTCGCCCTCCTCGTGTGGATGGTCCTGGCGAGATTCACCAAGGTTGCCTCGATCTCCTCGCTCATAGCGATGGCATTGGTGATCCCGCTGGCCGTCTGGCAGGGGGTCACCGGGTTGAGCCTCATGTGGATGCTGTTGACGGTTGCCCTCATCGTTTGGCGGCATAGGGCCAACATCGAGAGGATGGTCAAAGGAAACGAGGAGAGGGTTCCGACGTGAGCATCGATGTTGCCGTGATCCCGGCTGCTGGACGCGGAACGAGAATGCGCCCGGCAACCCGGGTGGTGCCCAAGGCGCTGGTCACTGTCGTCGACAGACCGGCAGTTCAATACGCGGTCGAGGAGGCGGCAAGGGCAGGCGCCAGGGAGGCCGTCGTCGTGGTGGACGCCGATGCCGGACACCTGGTAGCTCAGCATTTCAGTCTCGGCGGGGTGCTGCCCGGTCTCGAGGACATCCAGATTCGACCCCTGGTCCAGGAGAAGGCGCTGGGTCTCGGTGACGCCGTGAGGGAGGCCGCTGACATGGTGGGCGACCGATCGTTCTTCTGCCTCCTTGCCGACAACATCATTCGACCCGGACACGACGTCCTGGCTTCTCTCGGCTCCGGCAGCCGCGACGGAGCGGTATCGGTGATGTGTCTCCGCGAGCTCAGTGATGAGTTCCTCTCCAGGTACGGAGTGGTGATTCCCGACTCGGATGTCGTGGACGGCTATCTCGACCTCGCCGGAGCGGTGGAGAAGCCAGGCGTCGAGGCGGCTCCGTCCCGGCTGGGTCTCGTCGGTCGCTATGTCTTCACGCCGGAGGTGTTTTCCATCCTCGAGAAGACTCCGCCCGGAGTGGGTGGCGAGATCCAACTCACCGATGCCATTCAGGAACTCGGAGAGCGAGGGCGGCTACGTGGCTACGTAGCGGATGAGAGCCTCCTCGATGTCGGAACTCCCCAGGGTCTGCTCAGAGCTTCATATGAGTTGGGTCTCGATCGCTACGGCCCTGAGTTGTTCGGGTAGGCGCAGTGAGGCCACTGAAAGCCGTTCGCGCCGAAGTGCTCAACTCGATGAGACGGCTCGACACCGAGACGATTCCGTACGACCAGGGTGTCGGCCGGGTCCTGGCCGAGGCGGTCGTCTCCATTGAAGACGTGCCCCAATTCGCCAATTCGGCTATGGACGGTTTCGCGGTGCGTGCCGCCGATGTCTCCGAGCCCGATGCTGTTCTCGAAGTGGTTGCTGACTTACCTGCCGGTCAGGTCGCCTCGGTCTCGCTGGGTGAAGGTCAGGCCATCAGGATCATGACTGGTGCTCCGATGCCGGACGGCGCCGACACTGTGGTGCGGGTCGAGGACACGGCTGCCGAGGGCGACAAGGTGAGGATTCACACGGTGGCCGCGGAAGGCAACTATGTGCGTGAGGCCGGTGGCGATGTCCGAGCCGGCCAGGTCGTGTTTGATCCCGGTTTGCGGATGGGCCCGGTGCATGTGGGTGTTCTGGCCACATTGGGCGTGGTGGAGCCGCTCGTATCGCGACGTCCCCGGGTAGGGGTGATGTCAACCGGCGACGAACTGGCGCCCCCGGCCACTCAGGACTTGGCTCCTGGGATGATCCGTGACTCCAACCGGCCAATGTTGGTGGGTCTTCTCGAGGATGCCGGCGCCGAGGTGATCGACTACGGCCGGATAGCCGATGATGCCGACGAACTCCGCGCCGCCCTGGGCCGGGCTGCTGTCGAAACCGACGCGATAGTCACCTCCGGCGGAGTCTCCATGGGTGATTACGACGTCACGAAGCTCGTCTTACGCGACGAGGCAGGAGTCGATTTCATCACGGTCGCCATGAAGCCCGGCAAGCCCCTCGCTTTCGGACAGCTGGGGGGTGCACCCTTCTTCGGACTTCCGGGTAACCCGGTGTCGGTGGTCGTCTCTTTCGAGCAATTCGTCAGACCTGCCCTGCTGACAATGCAGGGAGCGAGTGCCGTACTCCGACCGCAGATGACAGTTGCCGCCGGGGAGAGACTCGTGACCGATCCGGCAAAGACCGTTTTCATCCGGGTCAGGTTGGAAGGTGACGGCGCCGCTCTCCGGGCGACACAGGCCGGTGGTCAGGCCTCAAACATCCTTTCTGTGGCCGCGGTTGCCGACGCCTTTGCGGTTGTGCCGATAGGAGTGGAGACGATTGACGAGGGGGAGCCCGTGCTGATAGAACTGTTCCGAAGCCCCGAGACCAGGGAGCATCGTCATGACGTCTGACCAGGAATTCACCCATCTCAACAAGGCCGGTGAGGTGCACATGGTGGATGTGAGCGGCAAGGAGATCACCGATAGGGTCGCCGTGGCCGAAGGGTATGTCGTCATGTCTCCCCACCTGGCGGCGCGGTTCTTCTCGGGCGACCTGCCAAAAGGCGATGCGGCTGCCGTCGCGCGTGTGGCGGGGATCGCGGGGGCAAAAAGGACCGCAGACTTGATACCACTCTGTCACCCGATTCCGCTGACCGGTGCCGAGGTCACCCTGGAGTCGGTTGGGCATGGCATCCGGATCACAGCTACCGTTTCAACGACAGGCCAGACCGGGGTCGAGATGGAAGCGATGATGGCCGTCTCGACTGCTGCCCTCACCATCTACGACATGATCAAAGGCGTCGAGCGTGGCGTGACGATCGAGTCGGTCCGCCTTCTCCGAAAAACCGGAGGCAGGTCGGGCGAGTGGCAGAGGTCGAAGGTCGTTGATTGATGGTGGGCAACCTTATTACGCTCGGCATCGGACGGAGTAAGCACAGGACATGGAAACAAGCGTCATAGTCGGTCTGCTTGTTATTGCAGCCGTTTGGAGCGTCTATCTGCTCCCAGTTGTTTTCAGCGACCGCCGTGAGGGGTCCGTCAACTCCACCGAGGAGTTCGACCGCTGGTCTCACAGCATGGCGGACGTCCAGAGACAGACCGCGGCCGATCTCGCCACCAGCAGTCGAGGTGTCATCCGCTTGCGACGTCGCCGCACACTGGTAAGTCTGATAGGGCTCACGACCGTGAGTCTCGGCCTCGCCTGGTTTACCGACTCAATGGCCTGGCTTCTCGTCGGCCTGTTTTTCGTTTCGCTTGTCGGCCTCTACATGGCGGTTCTCACCCAGATGACGAAGC
>JAPUJM010000018.1 GCA_027296205.1 Actinomycetota bacterium | reverse complement strand
GGAGAGGTCTTTGACGACGCTGCCACCGGCCAGGGTCTGTTGAACTACTTCCTCCGAGCCGTCAACTGTGGAGCGATCGACGAGGAGGAGGCGACCCGGAGGACTGGCCTCACCGTCGACGAGCTCCGCACCCGGTCGTTTGTCCGGATGCGGGAGAACCGCCAGGGGTAACTTCATTTCTGTGTCGGAAAACCCGGCTCTAGCCCTTAAGTCCCGACACAGAAAGGTTAGAAGGCCAGAAAAAGCCTGATTTCCTCGACGACCTCTACAGGCTTCCGGCGGACATCCCTGGCGCTGAAACGTCTCAGCTCGATGCCCAGGTCGAGCAAGGCGTTCTGCCGTCTGAGGTCGTGGTCCAGCCGGTCGGCCGAGTCATGAGCATCGAGACCGTCCACCTCCACGGCCTTGTCTCGATCAGGCCAGTAGAAGTCCGGAAGCATCCTCTTTCCTTCTTTCGAGAAGAACTCGTGGTGCAATTCGGGTTCGGGAAGAAAAGCTTTCCTCATGTGGAAGAGGAGTTCCGTTTCTGACCCGCTGTCGGTTGCCGTGTCCAGCACTCTCTCGGCAACGGCCCTCCGGAGCTTCTTGGTCCCCCGCACTCCTCGGCCACCTTTGGTCGCCAAAAGCTCGTTGACCCGGTCGACAGTCGTCAGACGTTTTCTCAACGCACTCTCCAGCGCCTTGGCAATGATGAGCGGTGGGAGGATTGCTGCACAGTCGAGGAGTGTCCGTTCTGGCGTCGTGATTGGAACCATGCGCACCGTCGCCGCCTCCACAGGGCGTCTGGTGCGGTGAACGACCACGCCTTCGGGAATAGGAAGATTTCCGAAAGGCACAGTGATCTCGATCGGCGCCGAGCTGATTCCGTCCATCCCCCAGAGCAGCAAGGCTGCCCGATGCGAGACCAAGGCCTTCTCACCTGCAGCCAGGACCGCAGCGATGAGGTCGGCCTCCCACGAAGACGGACGCGAGTCGATCTGATACACGCCGGCGTGCCTCTTCACCCAGGACCCGCCCGCCACCCGGTTCTCAATCACGTCATCGGAGCCTCCGACGCCGAGTACCTGGTCGCGAGTCACCAGAAAGGCCTGAAGCGCGGCGACGCCTTTTACTTCTCGATCGACTCTCCCCATGCCACGACTGTCGCGCAGCCCAGTGACAAGAACCGTTCTTCTAGCTATTTTTCGGCGCGCTCAACTTCCCCGATAGCTGCTGTATCCGAAAGGACTCAGAAGCAGCGGGATGTGATAGTGATCTCGACTCTCGTCCACGACGAACACAATGTGAATAAACGGATAGAAGTCGTTGCCCCACTCGCCGGTCTCGAAACCAAGCCGATAACGGCCCGACACCAGACCAGCAAGCTCACCGACACGACCGTCTTCGTCGGTGACCCAGTCCCCGACACGCTCCCAGGAGTCGCCCACCCACTTCGAGAGATGCACCCTCATGGCCACCGCCGGCTGTCCGGTCGCAGTGTCCAGGACGTGAGTGCTCAACGTGCTCATTTCGACACCCGACACAACATTCGACGCAGTCTCGTCTCCGTGATGGCCTTCTGCTGTTCCGAAGCTCTTGGGATCTCGTCCTCTCTGGTGCTCGACAGCCGCTGTCGAGCGAGTTCGAGCATCTCCTCCGCAGTTTTCCCCGATGCATACACGATGTAGATGAATCCGAACTTTTCCTCATAGAGCCGATTGACGTCCTCCAGCTCGGCCACGAGGTCATCCGTGGCGGTCGAGACACCGGCCTGCTCCCGGTTTTCGACATCATCGCCACGCTCACCGATCCGGGGATGCCCCGCGAAGGCCTCCAGCCAGTCTTCTTCCCTCAGACTGGCAAAGGCCTCTACGGCCGACGTGAAGACTGCGGCGACATCCGGGAACGGGCGGGAGGAGAGCATCGAGCGAACCCACGTTTTGGCCGAGCATGCGGAGTCGAAGAAGTGACGCGCCTCCTGGTCGAATAGGGAGTTGAGGTAGTGGAGCCTCTTCTCTCCGGCCAACTCCCGGTCGGGACGGCCCCACGCGCGCAACCGGGCGACACCGCCATCAGGATGGATTGAAAACCTGAGGTATTCGGTGCGAGCGGGCCCGGCGAGATCCACGTCGTTGCGCGAATCGGGCTGCACGGGGGCCTTGCCGACGACTTCGGCCCATGTCTCGCCGTCGTCGGACACATCTATCGAAAACCATCCGGGCGAGTTCCCCTTGAAGTGGCGGGTGTCGACTTCGACTCGCTCGACATGGCCCGCGATGCCAAGGCGAAAAGTGGCCCAGTCATGACCCGGACCCCGTCGACGGCGGGTCTCCCAGCCATCCCACATCCCCGCCGGGGACGTCGCCCGCAGGAGGTTGCTCGGCGCCGAGTAGTGCACATCCGACGCGTCGAGAGCTACCCCACCCAATCCGGCGGCCAGGAGGTCCGTCTGACCTTCCGGGCACACCTGATTCATGCCGGGAATTGGCTCTCCCTCGACACGGAGACGCGCCACACCTCCATCAGGGTAAATGTTGAGACGGAGATGGGTGACACGATGTGCATCAGCGACATCGAACTCCGCAACCGAATCACCTTCGAGACGTGTCGGGGAGATCACTTCGACCCACTCGGCGTCGTCGAGTCTCTCATCTACCCCTACACCGCATGCCTCGAGTGAGAATTCCTCGGGGTAGTTACCGGTGAAGTGGGCGGTATCGATGGTGACACGGCTGATCCGACCGGGCACCCCGAGGGCCAGAACACACCAATCGTGACCCGGCTCACGTCGACGACGGGTCTCCCACCCGTCCATCCACTTGCCCCGATCGGTGAACTTCTCCTCTTTCCAAGCTGGAGCCGAGTTCACCAGGAGGTTGTCGGCTTCGGCGAAGAACTGGTCGTTGAAGTCCACGACCCTTCCGCCTACTTCCTCGGAAATCAGATCAGTCATCGTCTTGTCAGCATCCTGCCACGACCGTCGGTCACGGCGGCGTCCTCGCAGATGGTGTCACCATGCAGGATCGTGGCCAGCACACGGCCCCGGAGACGCATCCCCTCGTAGGGAGTG
Source organism: Actinomycetota bacterium (assembly GCA_027296205.1). GTDB lineage: Bacteria > Actinomycetota > Acidimicrobiia > Spongiisociales > ZC4RG35 > SZUA-217. Next base: position 1,483 of record JAPUJM010000018.1, on the reverse strand, counting down.
ATCGGATGGCGATGCTGGAGGTCGATGCCACGGACACCGGTCTCCCCATCCGGGTCCCAGACGACGAAATCAGCATCCTTGCCGACAGCGATCGAGCCCTTTCGATCGTCGAGGCCGGCGAGGCGGGCGGGGGCGGCACTCAGCCATTCCGCGAGGTCCGCCGGCCCAAATCCTCTTATGCTCGCCCCGTGCCACGTAGCCGGCAGCCGAATCTGCAACGAGGCTATGCCGCCCCAGGCCGACTCGAAGCTCCCCGAGTCCAACTCCTTCAGATCGGCCGGCGCCGGTGAATGGTCCGAGACCACCATCGCCAGGGTTCCCGTCCTCAACCCTTCCCAGAGGGCCTCGCGGTGTGATGCCTCCCTTATCGGGGGTGCGCACTTGAACTGAGTTGCGCCATCCGGGATCTCAGAGGATGAGAATGTGAGGTAGTGGGGACAGGTTTCTCCTGTCAGCGTCTCAGGACCCCTGGCGAGGACATCGACAGAGTCACCAGACGACACGTGGAGCACGTGGGCGGCCGCCCCGGTCTGTTCCGACAGTTTGGCAACGACCTCCACAGCCCTCGCCTCGGAGTCGGCAGGTCTCGAGGCAAGGTACGACCCGTACGACCTCGCATCACCCTTGTGGTCCTCAAAGGCCGAGTGCTCCTCGCCATGGACGAGTGCCGGGACACCCAGTGTCGCCATCGTCATCATGGCCTCGGCCAACTCATCGACCGAGACCGGCGGAAACTCAGGCACTCCGGAGTCGACCAGGAAGGACTTGAAGCCGCACACACCTTGCTCGGCCAGACCACGTATCTGTGACTCCGACCCCGGGATGTATCCACCCCAGAACGCAACATCGACAGAGATGTTGCCCTCCGCCGCGTCCCGTTTGACAGCGAGGGCTGAAATGCTGACGGTAGGCGGCACCGAGTTCAACGGCATGTCGACGATCGTCGTGGTGCCGCCGGCGGCCGCTGCCCGTGTGGCTGTGGCGAAGCCCTCCCAATCGGTCCGACCGGGCTCGTTCACGTGGACGTGGGAATCGACCAGACCGGACATGATTACGTGGTCCCCGTAATCATGGTCCGCCGGACCGGCGTCCACATCGACGACCACCCCATCCTCGAACTCAATGGTCGCCGGACGGATCTCTCCATCCACCACAACCCGCGACGATTTGATGGTGGGCACGTAGGAACGGTAACCATCGATCCGACAATCGGGTCTTCCCCGGGATTAGCTTGACGCCAACGTCGGACTCATCAAGGAGTGGAAATGACGATCGAAACGGCGCCTGAGCGCACCATCAACTATGCCTTCCTGCTCGGAGGGCTGATCGCACTCGTCTTCGGCATCATCTTGTTGGTCCGACGCGAGGAGGCCATCGAGCTGCTGGTGATACTTCTCGGCCTCTGGTGGTTGATTCAGGGGGCTTTCATGCTCTTCTCGGTGTTCATCGACCGCGAGGATTGGGGCTGGAAGGTCTTCCTGGG
>JAPUJM010000179.1 GCA_027296205.1 Actinomycetota bacterium | reverse complement strand
GGCATCATCAAGGACGGCGCCAAGATGATCAACGCTGTCGCCAACTCTGAAGTCCCCCATATCTCCCTCATGGCGGGTGTCTCCTACGGTGCCGGCAACTACGGCATGTCGGGTCGCGCCTACGAGCCCCGGTTTGTTTTCGGCTACCCGAATCACAAGGTGGCGGTGATGGGTGCCAAGCAACTCGCAGGAGTGATGTCCATCGTCGCCCGTCAGTCGGCCGAATCGCGGAAGGAGGATTTCGATGAGGAGGCTGACCTCAGACGCACCGCCGATCTCGTGGAGATGATGGAACACACCGAGCAGGCCTTTTTCTCCACCGCCCGGGTCCGCGACGACGGTCTGATCGACCCCCGTGATACGAGGACTGTCCTCGGCATCGCCCTCTCTGCAATCCACTCGGCTCCGGTTGAGGGAACAGACCGGTTCGGGGTCTTTCGCATGTGATGACAATCTCGAAGATCTTGGTCGCCAACCGAGGAGAGGTCGCCCGACGGGTGTTCCGAACGGCGAGGGCGATGGGGATCGCCACCGTGGCCGTGTACTCCGACCCCGACGATGGCGAGCCGCACATGAAAGAAGCCGACGAGGCAGTGCGGCTGGCCGGAGCAGCATCGGCAGAGACCTATCTCAACATCGGAGCGATAGTCGCAGCGGGCAGAGAGACCGGGGCAGATGCCGTGCATCCCGGTTATGGGTTTCTCGCCGAGAACGCCGATTTCGCCCGGGCCGTGATTCAGGCGGGGATCACCTGGATAGGCCCTTCCCCGGAATCGATCGAAGTGATGGGGTCGAAACTCCGGTCCAAGCGTCTGATGGAGTCGGTTGGCGTCCCCATCCTGCCGAGCGTCGAACTCGAAGGGCTCCCCACCGTGAAGTCGGTTGCGATGGCCCTTGGCTTTCCCGTGCTGGTGAAGCCGTCGGCTGGGGGTGGCGGCAAGGGAATGAGAGTCGTCATGCATCCCGACGACCTGATCGAAGCCATCGAAGGGGCTCGTCGCGAGGCCGCCTCGGCATTTGGTGACAACACCGTCTTCCTCGAGAAGTACCTGGAGGCTCCCCGACACATCGAGATCCAGGTCTTTGGCGATACTCACCGCAACTACATCACGCTCTTCGAGCGGGAGTGCTCGATCCAGCGCCGACATCAGAAGATCATCGAGGAGTCGCCCTCGCCGGCCATCGACGAGACCACGAGGACCGCCATGAGCGAGGCGGCGATCGAAGCAGCCAGGGCGGTCGACTATGTCGGTGCCGGGACCGTCGAGTTTCTGTATCAGGATGAGAGCTTTCACTTCCTCGAGATGAACACCCGGCTTCAGGTGGAGCACCCGGTGACAGAGATGGTCACCGGCTGGGATCTGGTCAGCCTTCAGATCCAGGTCGCCACCGGGGCGACTCTTCCCGACCAGGCCCCGACGATGACCGGTCATGCCATCGAAGCAAGGCTCTACGCCGAGGATCCTCTAAACGATTTTCTTCCCGTCACCGGAGAGTTTCATAGGTTCGCCATACCGGCGACCGATGGGTTGCGGGTCGACTCCGGGATCGAGGATGGTTCCCGGGTGTCGGTTCACTACGACCCGATGATCGCCAAGGTCATAGCTCATGCTCCCACCCGGGAAGGAGCCGCGGCGATTCTGGCGACGGCACTTCGGAGATCCCACATCCATGGCTCCACCACCAACCGGGCTCTCCTTGTCAGAGTGCTGGAGCACCCCGAGTTCCTGGGTGGGAAGACGGACACCCACTTCCTGGACCGCCTCGGCGTGAAAGACCTCGGCCAGCCCCTTGTCGACGCACCGAACGAGCGGCTCGCCGCGGTGGCTGCGGCCCTGGCCGATCAGGCGCGGGAGAGGCTGATCGCAAAGGCCCTTCCGACCTTTCAGTCCGGGTGGCGAAATTCTCCCAGCCAGATGCAGCACCGCACCTACATCGGCTATCACGGGGAGCACGAGGTCTCCTACTCGGTCGACCCGGACGGCTTTCCGATCGAGGGCGTCGGGTTGGTCGTCCTCGACGAGGCATCTTCCGACGCTGTCTCTTTTAGGGTTGACGGCGTTGAGTTCCACTACCAAACGGCTCGGTATGGAGACGACCGCTACGTGCACTCAGAGAACGGTCCGGCCCACCTCATCGCGGTGCCTCGCTTCCCCGAGACGGACTCCGATGAGGACGCCGGGTCGCTCCACGCACCAATGCCCGGGAGGGTGATCAGGGTCGAGGTCGCCGTGGCCGACCACGTGGTCGAGGGCCAGGTCATCGTCGTGATCGAGGCGATGAAGATGGAGCACACGCTGCGCTCGCCACACAACGGAACCGTGGTTGACGTCCGTCACCTGGCCGGCGACCAGATCGACGCGGACGCGGTTCTGGTGGTTGTCGAAGAGGACTAGGAGTCTGTTGAATAATGACGTTGGTCAGATCGGCGGCCAGGCGCGTCACTCGCAAGGACGAGGTTTCGCCACTCCTGGTGGCGGAATGGCGGAGCCGAGGACACCGCGAGTGGCGATGATCTGGTCGTCGAGATCGGTGACATGCATTGTGCAACGGGCTCCTAGCCCGCAAAGTCCCCCAGGACGCTCAGCACATATTCGAGGTCGGCCGTTGTGTGGTCGACATTGACCTGGAAACGGATCTCTTCGTTTCCTTTGGGGACCACCGGGAAGTTCAGCCCCGTCGCCAGGATCCCATTGTCAAAGAGATGTCCAACAAGAGCGGCCGTCCGCCCGGTATCCCTGACCATGAGGGGCACTATCGGATGAGGCCCCGGAATCGTCTCGTAGCCGGCTTCGACCAGCCCGGACTCGAATCTCGACGTCATCTCACGGAGATGAGTCAGCATCTGCTCTCCTTCCGGGGAGTCGAGGATCGAAACCGACATTTCGGCTGCCGCCGCCTCTCCAGCCGTGATCGGATTGGAGTAGATGTACATCGGGCTCTTCTCACGGAGGAAGGAAACAAGGGGGTCGGTTCCCGTGACGTACCCGCCGTTGACACCGAACGCTTTGCCGAGGGTGCCGACGAGAACGTCTGCCGCGCCCTTTGTCTCCTCTTCCGTGCCACGTCCGGTTGCTCCGTATGCGCCGACCCCGTGGGAGTCGTCGACAACGACCACCACATTCTCGGGATAGGCGGCGTCATGACGACCCGCGACCTCGTTGATTGCCGACAGGTCTGCGAAATCGCCTCTCATCGAGAACACGCCGTCGGTGATGACCAGTGCTCGTCTCGCGGTACCAGCGGCCTCACCCAGGGCTCGATCAAGGGCACCCATGTCGAGATGCGGATAGACACCTCGTGATGCCGGGCGAGACATTCGCACCCCATTGATGATGCAGTTGTGGTTCAACTCGTCACTGAGCACAACCGTCTCTGGTGTGATCAGAGAAATCAGTGTGGACAGAACCGCGGCATAAGCCGACGAGTAGACGATCGCAGCCTGGCGCTGATGGAAATCCGCAAGTCGCTGCTCCAGATCGAGGTGTGTCTGGTAGGTGCCGGAGATGAACCTGACGGCACC
>JAPUJM010000178.1 GCA_027296205.1 Actinomycetota bacterium | reverse complement strand
CGGTCTGCGCAGATCCGTTGTTGCCAGAGACCGCCACTGCACCCACCAGGGATGCGATCGTCCCGCCCGCTGGTGTGACGTCCACCACAAGATCCACTGGGCCGACGGTGGCGAAACCCGTATAGAAAACCTCCGTCTTCTCTGCCGTTTTCATCACAGTCTCACCCATCAGGACACCGAGGAACTGGTCGAGGCTCGAAGTATTTAGGGCCATCGGCCCCGTCTTGCGTCCAAATCGCAGCAGACCAACCCCCACCCAAACCAACCCTTTTGCCGGCGGCCACAGGCAGAATCGGCCGAAGCCTCATTCGTCTCGCTTGGCAAAGAGGCTCTTGAACCATGCCCAAAGGGACGCAAAGAGCAGCGACACCCCTTTTACCTCCGAGGCCCGAATCGCCTCTGCCTCCTCTTGCGTGCCCGCTTCGAGCTTGGCTTCCAGGCATGACACGAAGTCCACGATGAGACGTCGGGACATCTCGTTGATCAGACCGGTCCGTCCGAATTGTGCAGCCGGACCGGAAAGTTGAATGTTGGCGTCGACCGACACTTTGGAGCCGGCGTCATCAGACTGCACCGAGTACTCGACCTTCACCTGACCTCGGGAGCCACCTCTCTTGTCTACCCCTTTGCCTTCGATGGTGGCCGACCTGGACGCCTCGTCCGTCATCACGGTCATCTTGCCCTCGAATGTGGCTGTCATCGGGCCTAGCTTCGAAGAAAGGGTTCCCTCATAACCTCCGTCCTCGGTTTGGCCGGTGAGCTCGGCACCAGGGAGGCACTGCGCCACCGATGGCACATCCTGGAAAAACTGCCAGACCACGTCGGGTGAGCGTGCAACGACGAATTCCTGCAAGATTCTCATGATCCTCCTGGAGATGAGCAGCGAGACGTTTGAACGGTAGCGATTCGGCAGCCTCTAACTCGACGAGAACCGACTAGATCAGTGGTGCTGAGTGTTACCGGAGAGAAGTTGGATGGCATGAGGGATCACATCCAACACCGCTTCGAGACTCTCGGTGGCACCACGCGGGGAACCGGGCACGTTGATGACGAGCGTCCCCCCTATCGAACCGGCCCGAGCCCTGGTCAACGCCGCCATCGGTGTCTTCTCCAGACCGCCGGCCAGCATGGCGTGCACGAGACCGGGTGCTTCCTTCTCGAGCACGGACGCGGTTGCCTCCGGTGTCACGTCTCGATGGCTGAAGCCCGTCCCTCCGGTGGTGACCACGAGTTGGGCGGACGATGAAGCATCTTTGATCGCGCCGGCTATCTCGTCGACCTCGTCGGCGACAACCATCCTGTCAACGGTGAATCCCTTGTCGACGAGAAGACCCTCGAGCGCGGAGCCCGAAAGATCCTCGCGCAGGCCTGCCGACACCCCGTCGCTGACAGTGATGACGACCGCCCGTGTGTCGTCTGGTGGTGTGTCGCTCAATTGATGCCCAGACCACTAACCCCACAGCCTCGGGTCGAGGGAGACGCCTCCCTGCAGAACCGTCAGGTAGAAGAGCAAGATCACGATCAGTGTGATTCCGAGACCGGAAGGCCAGGGGGTGGTTCGCCTGTCCTCGGGACCTTGAACGGTGGTGGTGCCGGGGGCAGCAGCGAGGGTTGCCAGGAACATCACCGCTGTCAGCGGCAGTGATCCGATAACGAGACTTTCCGCGTCGGGCAGGAAAAATGGAATCGCCAGAAACACCGAAGCGGCGGCCGGAATCAGGACGATCCAAAGAACGAATGTGATTCTTTTCCGCCCATTCGCAATCAGTTTGCGATGAGGTGTGAACGCGAGGAAGGCAGACGCCGCGGCAAGGGCGACCAGAAGCAGCCCGACACCTCCACCCGCGGCGATAACCATGTCCAGCCCCGCTGGAGCGTCGAGAGTCGCATAGGCGAGTGCGAGTGGGCTATCGGCGTCAAAGGGCAACGTGACAGCCTGACCCAGGGCCTGCCGGAGGACGTGAACCACCATCCACAGCAGAGTCAAACGCGGGATGCCGTGACCTCGCTGGGTTGGGTAAACAAAGAGGGCTATGAACCCTACGAGCAAACAGAGGAGGAATCCTCCCGCCCACACGATATCAGTGGCCCCGGTGATCTCGACCCGGTTGTTGTAGAGGACCGCATCGCCACCCAGGATCTCGGCGAGCAGACCGTCGCCGAAATCGTCGAGGAATTGGGCGATGATGATGCCGAGCGTCGAGCCGAGGACAGCGGCGATCACAAGTGTTGGCCCGATTCGTGTCATCGGCCGGGGCGCCGCCGTCTCAGTTATTGACGTCTCACCGGTCACGAAGTGAGATGCTAAACGAGAATCCCATCGTGACCAGGTCTTAGTTACGGTTCATGCCTCTGATGAACGAGGACTATGAGGGCGTGTACCTGCCCACCGACGACCCCAACACCTATGAGTCGACACCCGCGGCGAACGCCGGCTGGTACCAGGAAGGACAACATGGTGGTGCCCTCGCGGCGCTGATCACCGGGCATGTCGAGAGACTTCCAACTCTGGCGCCGATGGAGATCGCAAGAGTCACCGTCGAGATCTTTCGTGTGGTGCCATTGGTGCCGCTGACGATCAGAACCGAGATCGTCCGTGAGGGCAAGAGAATTCAGAAGATCAGAGCGGATGTGACCGATCCATCGGGAACCCTGGTCTCCATGGCCAGTGTGCAGAGGCTGCGAACGGCCGACCTGCCACTGCCGAGTCAAGCCGAAACCGAGGCCCTGACATTGGCCCCACCCGAGGAGTGTCCGATTTTCGAGATGAAGAACTGGGGCCCCGGCGAATCGGGGAAGGTGATGTTCCATCGCGACGCCGTTGAGGTTCGGGAGATTTACGGCGGGTTTGGAGAAGTGGGCCCGGGGGCCGTCTGGATTCGCCTATCGCTGCCGGTGATCGCTGGAAGGGAGAACACTCCGGCGCAGAGAGCCGTGGCCGCAGGAGACTTCGGCAACGGGGTGTCGAGGTCACTGGGAGACGACTGGGTGTTCATGAACAGCGATCTCACAGCGCACATCGGCCGCTACCCCACGGGTGAGTGGGTGGCTCTCGAAGCGAAGTCTCATTACTCGGGTCTGGGCAGGGGTGTGGCAGCCGGCTCCCTATGGGACGAAGAAGCGTGGGTCGGCCGATCGACCCAGACCCTGTTCCTCGACAGCGCTTGACTCAGTCGGTTCGACGACGAACTTGCCAGAGCCGGGAATCGGGTGACCGTTCATGCATGTTCTCCTATTTGTGATACGTCGGACGGCCCTCCTGATAGCAATTGCGATCACACTCGCCGCGTGTGGGGCGGGTAGCTTGGCTGGACCAACCGACGCCGAGTCCGACAGCACAGCCGACGATGATTCCCGAGTGACAGTCCCCATCCATCTCCAGTCGATGGCTGAAATCTGGGAAACCGATTTCTCCAACAGCATCATCGACCTCGAAGAGCTCCTCGTTGGCATACCGATATCGGATCCACGTGACGCCATCCCACCCATCGACAACCCGCGGTTCGAAGCAGTGTCCGAGAGCGACTGGATCGAGGACCAGGAGCCCGGCGTGCTCATCGAGATCGAAGGGGACGCCCGCTTCTATCCGCTGTCGGTGATGACCCGCCATGAGATCGTCAACGACGAGATAGCGGAAGTCCCGGTGGCCGTCACCTACTGCCCCTTGTGCAACACTGCCCTCGTGTTCGATCGGCGTTTCGAGGGCGAAACATTGCGACTGGGGGTCTCGGGGCTTCTCCGAAACTCCGACTTGGTGATGTGGGACGACGTCACTCAGACCCTTTGGCAACAAGTGACCGGTGAGGCGATCGTAGGCAAGCACGCCGGTGAGTCTCTGACACCCCTCGCTTCGGCGATTGTGCGATGGGCCGACTTCCGTGACACCCACCCCGACGGCCAGGCTCTCAGCTCCGACCAAGGCTTTGGATTGGTGTACGGCTCCAACCCATATGAGTTCTACTCGTCACGTGGCCGGCCTTACAACTTCTACAGCGGTGAGATAGACGACCGTTTTCCGGCCCTGGAGCGAGTCGTCGGAATCAGCGTCAACGGCATTGACAAGGCCTACCCCTTCTCCC
>JAPUJM010000177.1 GCA_027296205.1 Actinomycetota bacterium | reverse complement strand
GTCATGTGGGGTGGCCTTCGGGTCACTCCACATGACTCGACGTGAGTTGTGCGTTGTGAGTGGGAGCGGGCCCATTCACAACCCGGAGCCCATGAGAGACAGTTCTTGTTAGCCGTTGAGAATCTCGAGGTCGTCTACAACGACGTCGTTCTGGTTCTCCGCGGCATTTCGATCGAGGTTCCCGATGGCAAGATCGTCGCCCTGCTTGGTGCCAATGGTGCAGGCAAGACCACGGTTTTGCGGGCCATCACCGGTCTTCTCGATGTCCATGAGGGTGATATCACCAAGGGCGAAATCCACCTCGAGGGAATGGACATCACCGATGATCTTCCCTCCAAGAGGGTACGCCGCGGCATCTCCCAGGTGATGGAGGGCAGACGGGTGTTTGCCGAGTTGACGGTTGACGACAATCTGAGGGCCGGGGCCTACATCAACAAAAGTGCTTCCAAGATCAAGGCCTCATACGACCGGGTGATGACCATGTTCCCCAGGCTGGCCGAGCGGAAGACGGCCACCGCCGGATACCTGTCGGGTGGGGAACAGCAGATGCTTGCCATCGGCAGGGCCCTCATGCAGGATCCGAAGCTGCTCATCCTCGACGAGCCCTCCCTCGGGCTGGCGCCACTCCTCGTTCAGGAAGTCAGAGACGTGATCGTCGATATCAACAGTCAGGGCGTCTCAGTTCTGTTGATCGAGCAGAACGCCAATATGGCGCTGACGATCGCCGACCACGGTTACATCATGGAGACCGGGAAGATAGTCATGGAAGGCGACCCTGCTCGGCTGCTCAAGGACGAGGACGTCAAGGAGTTCTACCTGGGTCTCCATGCCACCGGCGAACAAAAATCGTTTCGCGATGTGAAGCACTACAAGCGTCGCAAGAGGTGGCTGTCGTGAGTGGCAGACTGCTCAAACGTCGGGCTGTGAGATCGGGATCCAAGGTCTACGACCATCTCCTCGAAGTCAACGATGTCCATCTCGCCTTCAAGGGCGTCAAGGCGATCGATGGTGTTTCCTTCCACGTCGACGATGGTGAGCTTTTCGCGATCATCGGTCCCAACGGCGCCGGCAAGACCTCGCTCTTCAATTCGATCAACCAGGTCTACAAGCCTCAGGAGGGTGACATCTTGTGGAAGGGCGATTCGCTCAGCGGTCTCAAGCCCAACAAGACGGCTGAGTTGGGAATTGCTCGCACGTTCCAGAACATCGCTCTTTACGCGCACATGACGGTTATCGAGAACATCCTCACCGGCCGACACGTGCAGATGGAGGCCGGCTGGCTGGCCGGGTCGGTCTGGTGGGGCAAGGCCAAGACCGAGGAGATCGAAAACCGGGGGATCGTCGAGGACATCATCGACTTTCTCGAGATCGAGCAATGGAGAAAGTATCCGGTCGGCCTGCTTCCCTACGGCATTCAGAAACGGGTTGAATTGGGACGGGCGCTGGCCATGGATCCGGAGTTGCTGCTCCTGGACGAACCGGTCGCCGGCATGAACCTCGAGGAGACCGAGGATATGGCTCGGTTCATCCTTGACATCCAGGACGAGCTGGGGATCGCCATCATCCTCGTCGAGCACGACATGGGGCTGGTGATGGATATCGCCGACCGGATCCTTGTGGTCGACTTTGGCAAGCCGATTGCCACCGGGCTCCCCGCCGAGGTGCAGCGGAACCCGAACGTCATCAAGGCCTATCTGGGCGAAGAGCTCGAGACCGCCTGATTTGGATGCCTACCGGCTCCTGAGCCGCCCCGTCTCGAACAGCATGGTTGACGTCGTTTTCGGCTCCTCGTGCATGGGGCGTCGCATTTGATCATTTGGCCGTTTAGAAGGCGATTACAACAGGTTTAACTCCTGGAAACCGAAGCTGACTGACAATACGTCCAAGACCCGAAATGTCAGGCCACCGGTAAACTCGTGAACATGGAAGCTGAGAAGAAGCGCGGCGCTTCCTGGCCCCTCTATCTGATAGGGGTCTTGTTTGTGGTGGGCGTCGGGGGCGTCATTGCCTGGAACATCGAGCTGCCATACCTGGCCTTCTCCGCCGGACCGGTCTCCGATGCTGCCGACTCCGTAGTCGCTGAAGGCGTCGACGTCTATCCGCCGGATGGAGAACTCCTCATGCTCACCGTCGTGAGCCAGGACGTGAATGTGTTCGAGGCGCTGGTAGCGGGTATCGACCCGACCATCGACCTGGTTCCCAAGGCGGCATTACGCCGTGCCGGGGAATCCGATGAGGCCTACAGAAACAGGGTCCTCCAGCAGATGGAAGACTCCAATTTCCGCTCGATATTCGTGGCTCTCGATTACCTCGGATACGAGATGGTCCCCACTGAGGTCGTCATCAATGAGTTCGTGGAGGGTGTTCCGGCAGAGTCCGTCCTGGAGTTGGGCGACACGATCATCGCCGTAAACGGGGTGGCGGTAGCCCAGGTCGATGACATTCGCCAGGTCACAGAGGGCATGTCCGTCGGAGACATCCTCGAGATGACGGTCGATCGTGGCGGCGTCGAGGTCGAAGTCGATGTCGAGCTGGCGGAACGGGAGGACGAGCCAGGTGTCCCCATGATCGGGGTGGTGCTCGGCGAACTGACAGAGCCACCTTTCCCGCTCTCCATCCAGGCGGGTGACGTGGGTGGGCCCTCGGCCGGCATGATGCACACGCTGGCCATCATCGACACCCTCACCGAGGGTGAACTGACAAAAGGCCATGTGATAGCCGGTACCGGGACCATCAAGGTCGATGGCACCGTCGGCAACATCGGAGGCATACGTCAGAAGGTTGTGGGTGCAGAGGCGGCAGGCGCCACTTACATCCTTGTTCCGCAAGGCAACTACGACACGGCCCTCACCGCGGAGCGGAGCACGATCGAGATCGTTCCGATTGCCACCATCAACGACGCCATCGAGTTTCTAGAAAAGCTCGAAGCTGCGTAGGCAAAGCCCCTAGTGGGGCCGTCCGTTCGGTATCTTCTATGGCTGGATGGATTCTGAGACAACTTCTGAGGAGATACGGGGCGCCAAGTTTCGGAGCGTCATGAGGGGAGCCGACCGCGTCGAGGTTGAAGCATTCCTCGAAGGGGTCGCCACCAGGATCGAAGAT
>JAPUJM010000176.1 GCA_027296205.1 Actinomycetota bacterium | reverse complement strand
ATCTTCATCATCGACTACCCAAACCCACACACCCAACCCCGCCTCCCGGGCACGGGCGACCACGGCGGTGTTCACGAAGCTGTGCTCCAGATTGACGCCCGCAGCTCCCAACGCGCCTGCGGCATCGACACCGCGGCGCACGACGGCCAGGGCTTCGGCAGGATCCATTTTGGCCTCAGGGGGATCGATTCCGGCGGGCAGTCTATCCGGATTGAGAAGCGTGGTGATCTCGTTTGTCGCCGCCGCCATGATGTCGAAGCACTCCACTCGACAGCCGCTGACCACCACGTCACCGGTCAGCCCCGATTCGCGCACCATCGCGACACTCGGAGCCACCGCATCAGAGGTCTGGAAATCGAGATTCAACGGTACGCGTCCTTTGGTCAGGTCGAGTACCTCCTGGAGCGACGGGACCCGCTCGCCTGCGAACTCGGGACCCCTCCAGACGCCGGCGTCGAGACCCTGTATCTCCTCCAACGTGTGATCCGCCACAGGACCCCTGCCCGTCGTCGTGTGTTCGAGCTGCGCTGAGTGTATGAGGACCGGCACGCCATCCTTCGTCAATCGGACATCGACCTCAACCAGATCGGCACCGATATCGATCGCTCTTTCCACGGCAATCTTGGTGTTCTCGGGCGCTTGGCCGCTGACGCCACGGTGGGCAATGACGAGCGGCCGCGGGGGTGGCTCGTAGGCCATCCGGTCAAAAGCGCTCGGAAAGTGGAGTGGGCCCGATCATCCGACGCTGAGGGGGTTAGCGGATAGACGACCGGTCTTCTCGACACAAGTGGAGCCATCTTTTTCACTCTTGCCTCTCCGCGGCGGGCAGCTCGGGCCACGGCGTCGTAAATCGCCTCGTCGAAAGAGAACTGACCGCTCCCGATTTGCGGGGCCTCTGCTCTTTCCACTCTTGCCGCTCCGCGGCCGGCCGTTCAGGCCTCTGGGAGCCGTCAGGCCCAGAGAAGCGATGCTTCGGTCTCCGGATCGAAGAATTGGGCCCTGCTCGTATTGAAGACGAGGGTGATGGTGTCCCCGACCCTGACTCCCCTGGTCTTGTCGACCAGCACGCGCAAGTCGACACCGTTGATGCTGATCCCCACCAGGTCCTCCCGCCCCAGGGGCTCGACGACGACGGCCTCCCCCGCGAGGGTAAGACCTTCCGCAGCCGGCGACGCGTCGTCGACCACGTCCACGTCCTCCGGCCGCACACCCATGATGACCTTGCCGTCGACGGCTGCCGCTTTCTCTCCGCGGTCGTGGGGGATGACGAGGTCGATCGCATCGCTCTTCGCCCGAAGGTCCCCGTTGACCCGCATGACCTCGACGTCGAAGAAGTTCATGGGCGGGTTGCCAACGAACGCGGCGACGAACAGCGTCTTGGGGCGGTCATAGAGAGCTTCGGGGACGTCGTATGCCTGGAGGACGCCTTTCGACATCACCGCGATGCGGTCGGCCATGGTCATTGCCTCCACCTGGTCGTGGGTCACGTAGATGGAGGTGATCCCCAGATCCTCCTGGAGTCGTTTGATCTCCCCGCGCATGGTGAGTCGGAGACGGGCGTCGAGGTTCGACAGCGGCTCGTCGAAGAGCAGGAGCTGCGGCTCCTTGACCAAGGCGCGCCCAAGAGCCACCCGCTGTTGCTGCCCGCCGGATAGCTGAGCGATCTTGCGCTCCAGCAGATCGCCGATGCCCATCATGTCGGCCACCGTTTGGACCCGTTCCTTGATAACACCCTTGTTCAACTTCTGCAATCTGAGTGGGTAGCTGATGTTGCCGAACACGGTCATGTGCGGGTAGAGGGCGTAGCTCTGGAACACCATGCCGATGCCCCGATCTTTGGGGGCTACCTCGTTGACGACCTGCCCGTCGAATGAGATGGTCCCAGCCGTGGGTTTGTAGATCCCGGCAACCATCAACAGCGTTGTCGTCTTTCCACACCCTGAAGGGCCGAGAAACGCCACAAGCTCACCGTCGGCGATGTCGAGCGTGATGCTGTCGGCGCCGATGACTTCATCCCAGCTCTTGGTCAGGTTGTCGAGTTCGACCCTCATGTCACTGCCCCTTCCTGGTGAGACATCACGTACCTTTCGAGCCGCCGGCGTAGATATTCAGCAGCAACTCCTGGGTGAAGATGAAGAAGATGATCAATGGGATCATCTGGAACAAGCCGACGGCCGCCACCAGATTCCAATTCACCGGCGCGGTGTCACTGATGAGCTGGTTGAGGAACACCGGCATGTTGGCGACCTTGGTGCCGATGGTGAAGGTGAACGGCACCAGGTAGGCGTTCCAGCCCACAATGAAGGTGAACAGGGAGAGCGCAGCGATGCCGGGTCGCACTTGGGGCACCATGATCTGCCACCACACCCGGAACCGGGATGCCCCGTCGATCAGCGCAGCCCGTTCCATATCCCAAGAGAGGTTGTCGAAGAAGCCCTTCATAAGCCAAATACCGAGCGGAAGCTCGAGAGCGACCATCACCAGCGCCACCCCACCCACCGTGTTGAAGCCGATGAAGCCCCCGATGATCGGGATGTCTCCTAGGAAGCGCAGCACAAAGAATATGGCGATGAGCAGCATCTCGGCCTTGAAGGCATGCAAGACAAGGGTCCCGGTGAGAAAGGTTTTGCGGCCGGCGAACTTCATACGCGACAGCGCATAACCACCGGATGTCGAGGCGAGGCCGACGCCGATCACCATAAAAACCGCGATAAGAAGCGAGTTCAACATGGCGTTCCAAATGGCGCTTTCGAAGACAAAGTCCCAGTTGCTGAGCGTGAAGCCGCCGATGCCCCCTTCGGCGTTTTTTGGCAAGAGGCCTTGGGTGCGAGCCGAGACAGTGGCGATGATCAACCAGGCGTAGCCGACGAGAATGGGAATGATCGACAGGATGAGAAAGCCGTACGCAAAGTAGCGACCCATCTTCTGCCGGGACCTGGGGATCGGGCCGGCGGCCGGGCGCGGGGGTGCAGTCTCAACGGTGGTCATGGCTTACAAGTTCTCGATTCTGGGCTCTTCGATCAGCTCGTTGAACCTGAACAACTTCACGTAGGCGACGGCGAGCAGCAGCGCAATCGTCACGAGCACGATCGCCCAGGTGGCGCCGTAGCCCCATTGACTGTTCCCGAAATAGGTGGCGAAGGCGCGTTTGTATGAGGTCAGCGCCCACACCTCGGTGGTGAACAGGCCGGGACCGCCTTCGGTCAGCAGCAGGATGTACTCGAATGAGGTGAGCAGCGATAGCGTCTGATAGGTCGCGATGAACAGCAGCGGCCACTTGATCATGGGGATTTTGATGTCGCGGATGATTCTCCACGTGCCGGCCCCGTCGACCTTGGCTGCCGTCAGGAGATCCTTGGGGATCGACTCGAGGGCCGACGTGAAGATGATCATCCCGAACGAGGCGCCGTTGAACCCGTTGGTCAGGATCACAAACGCCCACGGGCTCCCCCCAAAGATGAGGTTTCCCCCCGATGCCCCGAGAAACTCAGGGACGATCTGGTTGTAGATGCCGAACGGGTCCCCTGCGCCGATGCGCTGCCACATCAGGATGTACACCACCGACGGTGTCAGACGGGGAAGCAGCCATACCAGCCGGAAGAAGAACCCTGCGCGCCGCGGGATGCTGGTCGTCACCAGCGCCAGCACCAGAGCGAGACCGAGGTTGAAGACGATCAGCGTCGTAACGACGTAGAAGACGGTGTTGCGGGCGATCTTGGGGAAAAACGGGTCGGTGAAGAGACGCTCGTAATTGTCGAGTCCGATGAAGTTCCACGCCCGGCTGAAGTTGGCGCTGGAGAGGTCGGTAAAGCTGAGGATGAGAAGCAGCAAGCCGGAGGCCACGAAGAAGACCAGCACCAGCGCCACGGCCGGCGCCATGAAGCCGTAGGCGGACGCTGTGGAGCGCACCCGCCGGCCCAGCGGGCGGCGCTGCGGCCCCGGTGCGCCGACTGCGGCCCTGGCCAGGGCGTCGGCTTCTTCTTCGATCTGCTGTGTCACCGGGACGCCACCTTTCTAGCCAGTGAGGAGTGGGGGAGGGACGGAGCCCTCCCCCACTTCCAACTTTCGGTGGCGTTAGATCACCCTCACTTGATGATCACGTCGTCGCCGAGCTCGTTCTCGAGCTGGTCCACAACGACCTGGACCGCCTCGGCGGGGGTCAGGTCGCCGGACTCAACGGCCGAGAGCCCGAGGAAGTATCCCTCGGACCAGGCGCTGAAGAACGGGCTGTTCGGCAGGAACGTCGTGTACTCGAGGATCGGAGCGACCGCACTCAGGAACGCCGCACTCGTGTACGGCTCGTAGCTTGCCTGGGATTCCAGGATCCCCAGGTGGCCACTCGCCACCGCATACTCGGTGTTGAGTTCCTTGGTCGTCGCCTTGGAAATGACCAGGAGGGCCAGATCTTGGTTCTCCGATTGCGAGCTCACCATGTAGAGCAGCGGATGGGTCAAGGTGATCGGTTCGTTGATTCCCGCGGCAAGAGCCGGGATGGGACCGAAACCGGTGTTTTCGAAGAGATATTCTTCACCACCGAGATCGGCAATGTAGTTGGCAGCCCAGTCCGCCCATTGCCAGGAACCGCCGTACCAGAAGAGAACGTCTCCTGAGGCAACACCGGTATTCCAGTTCGTCCAGTCACCGTCGAGACGGGTGCTCACCACGATGTCACGGGCAACAGCGTCGCCCATGAGCGCGTAGACCTGCTCCGCGGCCGCGGTGTCATAGATCAAGGCACCGCTGGAGTCCAACAGCTCGCCGCCCGCTGCATAGTAGTAATACAGGAAGTCGGGGCCGTTCGTGGGTCGATGCCACCAGCCGTTACCTGGGTCGACGACGCCAGCGACCACGGCGGCCTCTGCGGTGTCGAACATGTCCTCCCAGGTGAAAGCGCCGCTGGCAAGGTCCGCCGGCAAGGCGTCGATCTCGGCCTGGCTCCAGCCAAGCTCGGCAAGGAGGTCCTTGCGATAGTACATCGGCCGTGCCTCAGCATCCTGGGGGACGCCGTAGCGCTTGCCGTCGAGCTCAGTAGATGCCCACAACGACGGGATCACGTCATCGAACTCAGCAAAGTCACCGATCTGGTCGGTGAGGTCGACGATGATGCCAGACGTAGCCCAGGCGCCGACGTCCTCGTGGCCGGATACCATGATGTCGGGCGCCTCGCCGGCCTGTGAGGCCAGCTCGAACTCGGTCTTGTAGTCGCCCCAGTCGGCATTGTCCTGGATGATCTTTACCTCGACGCGCCGATCATCGCCGTCAGCAGCAAGCTGAGCGTTGGCGTCGACGACGCCCTTCAACAGGTTGTTACAGCGCCCGTCCTCGGTGGGTGGGTTCGCCTTGCATCGGGCCACGATGGTGACGAGCCCGCTGTCCTCTGCCGTATCGCTGCTCGTGCAGGCAGCAGCGACCATTGCGAAGACGACCCCCAGCAGAATCAGCGCTCTAAAACGCGTAGGTCTTTGTTTCATGTACAACTCCTTGTCATGCCTTTCCTTACTTCACGAAAACGGCGCGGCAAGGCGAAAGTGCTAACGAAAACATAGAGGCCTTTCATGGAGCCTTCCGCGCCCGATTTCCGTCACGGGTGACCCTAGAGTCAACCTGTACATGGCGCAACCAGACATCGTCGAACAGCGAGGAAGCCGCCGGCCCGTCCCCACCGCGTCGATGGCTCACTTCCCGACTCCAACGCCTCGTTTGCGCCCCCCTGCCAGGCACCAATCGCGTCCCGTTTGCTGAGCCTCTAGGTAGGAGGTCTCGATGGCCCAACCCGACTCAGGTCCGCTACGCCGGACAACGACCCTCGCCGCCGCAACGTCGTCCGAGGAGACGGCGCCGGTACCCGGTCCCAGATGGGAGCGCCACGATCGGACGCATCTGGAGGTCACGCTGCGATACCCGGTGTCCGAAGACCGGACCTGGCAGGCGTTCTACTTCCTCCCTGAATCCTTCCGGCTTGATGCCAACACCTATACGAAGCGAGAGCTGTTCGCCGACTTCAGGTCATACGTTCGCTTCACAATCCCAAGGATCGAGTTGGAGCGTATGCCTGAGGAAGCTCGGAGGCTCGCCGAGCGACTGACGTCTGGGCCTCCCGAGGAAGTGGTGCAGGAGCTCAAGCTCTTCGGCAGCCGGGTACGGCTGGCGATCACGGATGAGGCGCAAGCGATCATCGACGCAGCGACTCGCAAGGGCGGAAGACGCGAGAAGGCCGCCGTTGACGCGTTTGTGACTGCCGGCCGTGGGGCACTTGCCGCCATTCGGGAGGTCCTGGAGCCGCTCGACCAGGCCGATCCCGAAGTAGCGAAAACCGCAGCCTGGGTCGATGAATACCTGTCGCGAATCCTGGAGATCGCTCTCATCGATCTGGCGAATGTGATCGGAGCCGGCAACGGGTCCGAGGGCGTGTTGGGCGCGACGACCTCGGCGGCCGTCGATGAGGCGCGCTACCGGCGGTCACGAAGCGCCGGGCCGGTGAGCTCCGCGAGCGGTTCGATCCACGACCTCGAACAGATCGAGCGAAGGCAACACTCGCTCAAGCGCTTCACCTCTTCGGTGTTGTGGCTGGACGTCCACATCCGCGACGGGTACAGCGTGGCTCTGCACATCTTCCATGCCCTAGCTGCGGGGATCGCCATGACGTTCGCAGTGGTGCTAGCCGTCCTCTTCGGCCAGCCGAACGTGCCCGGCCGTCTCGGCGTGTGGGTGGCAGTCGTGATCGTGGCGTACATGGGCAAGGACCGGCTGAAGGCAATCCTCCAGACCGTGTTCGACTCTCTCGTCGCCACTCATCTCCCCGACCGACGCTGGACGGTGGACAGGCCCGGCAGCTCCTCCGTGCTGGCAGACGTCGCGGAGAGGCTGGGATTCGTCGATCGGGATGCCCTACCCGACGGCGTCGACGCCATGCGCAGAGTCGCCTTCCGAAACCGCCTTCAGGAACTCGGGGGACCCGAGTCGATTTTGCGCCACACCAAGACCGTGCGCGTGCGAACCGACGCCATGGAAACAACCGCTCCCGAGTTCCCGTCGCTGACGGACGTCATGCGCGTCGACATATCTCGGTGGCTGGCCCACACCGATGATGCCAAGAGGACGGTGACCCTCGCCGATCCGGAGGCAGGAGAATTGTTCGAATCGAAGTTGCCGCGCGCCTACGACATCACCGTGGTGTACCGGCTCGCCGCCAAGGATGCGCAGGAAGCGGAGTGGCAGGTGGCGCGCATCGTAGTGAGCCGCAACGGGATTCGGCGGGTTGGATTATTGAACGGGACCTAAGAGGCTCCGCAATTAGGGCGCGATCCGCTCTGAATA
>JAPUJM010000175.1 GCA_027296205.1 Actinomycetota bacterium | reverse complement strand
GTCATTGCATCACATAGTGCCCACGGCTCGGGAGATCGGCCGTCGTGGTCGGGTTCGCATGGCAAGTGCCACTCGTTAGTTTTCGTACCCCTCTCATTTGAGTGTCAGCCACCCTGTCAGCCGAGTGACAAGCAGCCCGTGACCAGGCACTACGAGGAATGCATAATGCCGGATATGCGCTACCTGAGTTTGGCGACTAGCTCCACGAGCGGGAACAGAAGGCCGGTTCTGGGCCTGCTCACCGAGGTCGTGCGCTGTGTCCGGCCACGAACGTTATGTGCGCTCAAACGGTCCCTAGTGGGGCGCTATCCGGTGTTCCGGTTATCCCGATCAACGCCAGCGAAGGCTTCTCTGTAGAACGTGACCGGAAGGCTTTCCGCAACGCCTACGAGCTTATCGCTGGGGCGCCCAAACTCTTCGAGCCCAAGGGTGTCTCGTTGATACCAGACGCAATCACGCTGCTAAACGACTCGTTTGAAAGCTGCGTCGGTTGACTGAAGAATTCATCGCACACCCATCCGCGCAGGTAACGGCTGGCGCTTATGAGTGGCGCATCTTGCTGGTTCTTGGCTCCCAGCTTCCTTAGCTGGGCTAGTGCTGGATTCCTGCATCAACCAGGGTCATCAACGTGGCGGTCATCACCGCGATCGTCTCTTCGCTGTCGGCCGGTGTGGCAGTCCCAGAACAGACGGTGAGAGTACGTCCGGGTTTCAGGACAGTGGCCGAAGCGCGGTAGCGCTCGGCTCTTGCTGGTCGCAGGAGGTTGATCTTGTATTCGACGGTTAACACAGCAGCGTCTTTGGGCATAAGGGAGAACGCGGCGTAGCCACACGCTGAATCGAGCGCAGTTGCGATTGCTCCCGCATGTTTGAACCCGTCTTGTTGGGTGAAGTCGTCGTTATGGTCGAATTCGAGGTCGATCCAGCCAGGGCCGAGTCCGGTGATGTTCACCCCGAAGGTTGTCATCATCGGCTGAGCGTCAAAGCTCGCTCGGACACGTTTGGCATAGTCCGGGTCGGATGGCGTGTAGTCGGTTCTCATGGGGTAATGATGACACGGCGGCCTGAGCGCTTGCCAACAGCAGCCCAATACCACCCCCAGGTGGGCAACACCACTTCCGGATCAGGACCGGCTTCAGCGACCGCCCTCACCAACTCCAACGGCGAATTGTCGACCCTTCCCGACGACACCTTGGTGCCATCCGGATCCAAGATCACCATCTGGGACCGACGGCGATGCAAGTCAACACCTACGTAACGTGACAAGACGGGCCTCCCTTCTCAAGGCGATAGATGACACCCCGATTATCGGGGCTTACGTCACCAGGGAGCGGAGGCCCGCACCCTCATCGCATCACTTATGTGCGACTGATGTGGGTGTGTCCGTGGTTGGTAAGGGCGAATACTGTGATACCGGATGGAGAGACGATCTCGATGGGATGTTGCGCTTGCAGTATTCGTCTGGGTCTTGGTTCTGGGGGCGTTGACGCTGCTGATTATCGATTGACACGAGTCGGGTCTCAGCCGGAGGTAGGACCCGCACATAACGCGCTCTCCTGTTGTATCCGTGGGTGGTTTGGGGAGGGTTGACGCGGGTTGCACCCTGTCTGCTTCTAGGTTTTCGCGCTGGTAACGGCTCGAAAACATGAGGAGTAGAACAGGGTGCAGAACAACAGAGTATGGGAACGTGCGTGCGGGTTGAAGCGGACCGTTGTTGAAGGTGTCCGTTTCGACGAAACTGCGGACGCGATAGTGGTGTCGGCTCGTCCTGACGCGAGGGCACGGAGTCGTTGCGGCCAATGCGGCCGTCGGTCACCGGGTTATGACAGCGGCGACGGAAGGCGACGGTGGCGGGCTCTTGATGCGGGCACGACCAGAGTGTTCATCGAAGCCGATGCTCCAAGGGTCCAATGCCGAACCCACGGGCAGACTGTGGTGCAGGTCCCGTGGGCGAGACATGGTGTGGGCCACACCCTCGACTTCGATGCGATGGCAGCGTGGCTTGCGGTGCGAACTTCGAAGAGCGCGACCTGTCAACTGCTGCGGGTGGCGTGGCGGACCATCGGGTCGATCATCACCCGAGTCAACAACGACATTGAAGCAACTGTGGATCGTCTCGAGGGTCTACGTCGGATCGGGGTCGACGAGATCTCATACAAGAGGGGACACCGTTACCTGATCGTTGTGGTTGACCACGACACTGGCCGTCTCGTCTGGGCCGGACCGGCCCGGTCCGAGGCCGCATTGAACGTGTTCTTCGACGAACTCGGCGAGCAACGGTCTGCCTTAATCACCCATGTTTCTGCTGATATGGCTGACTGGATCGCCAAGACGGTGGCCCGAAGGGCTCCCAACGCCATCCGTTGCGCCGACCCGTTCCATGTTGTTGCTTGGGCGATCGAATCCCTCGACATTGAACGACGCCGCGCCTGGAACCAAGCCTCAGGCCGCAGAATCCCAGCGTCACCTGGTCGTCGGGGACGAACCACCGGCGACTCCCGACAGATTGCAAGGTCCCGTTACGCGTTGTGGAAGAACCCCGACGACCTCAACCGACGTCAACGTCAGCAACTCGACTGGATCGCCAAGA
Organism: Actinomycetota bacterium; assembly: GCA_027296205.1. Taxonomy (GTDB): domain Bacteria; phylum Actinomycetota; class Acidimicrobiia; order Spongiisociales; family ZC4RG35; genus SZUA-217. The sequence continues at coordinate 251 of JAPUJM010000175.1, read as the reverse complement.
CCGACCCGAAACTGTGGCGGGCCTACCTCCTCAAAGAAGGACTCCGCTACGTATTCGCCGTCAAAGGAGAAGAAGGCAAAGAAGCACTCGACCGTTGGTTGTCCTGGGCTCGCCGATCCCAACTCCCAGCATTCATCGAGCTCGCCAAAAAGATCAGCAGACACCGTCAAGCGATCGACGCCAACCTCGAGCATGGCCTCTCCCAAGGGCTCATCGAATCCACCAACACCAAAATCCGGTTGCTCACCAGG
>JAPUJM010000174.1 GCA_027296205.1 Actinomycetota bacterium | reverse complement strand
TGTAACGGAGCTGCACCAAGAATTGTCCAACAACGGTAAGGACCGGTGACGCTCGCCGCCCCCGGTCTCCAGTTGAACGGACGGCACATCACGCCCACTCGGGGGCAATAATGAGCGACGGGAACAGGGCCCGCTGGCTGTGGCCATTGGGCATCGGATTGGGGGTCGTGGCACTGGTCATCGTCGCCCTCGCCCGCCAACCGGTCCAACTGGATCCGAGCACCGCAGAAGGAACCGTCCAGGCATACCTCCAAGCCATCAGTGACGAGGACTACAACAAGGCCTTCGAGACTCTCGACCCCGATGGATTCGAAGGTTGCAGCACCAGCGATCTAGCCAGAAACGCGCCAAGGGGTGCCTTCACGGCCACGCTGGGCTTCTCGGAGGACGCCGATGAGCTCCGGCCCATCGGGACCGTTGGTGGCTCTCCCCCTTCCCCGGATCTCGTGGCGGTGGATGTGACCTTGAGGTTTGGCAATGGCGGTGTATTCGGGGGGTCCTGGGACCAGTACGAGACATTTTTCCTGATCCCGGAAGACGGCCTTTGGCTTATCACCGACGACCCTGACCCCTGGCCCTACTTCACCTGGGATTGCAAGAGAGGAGATTTCTGATGGGCGGACTGCTGGCACTTCTGATACTCGGCGGGATCGTTGTGGGGGTCATCGCGATGGTTCGCCGGGTGATGGAAAAACGAGCCGGCGGCCCGTCTGGCGGTGGCGACGTGATCGCCTACCTGTTGCTGGCCCTCGCCATCGGTGTTGCTGCGTTCGCCCTGGCCGAGCTGGGGCGAGCCGCCTTTCCGGGCGACTCGTTCGTCGGCGACACCAGCCAACGGGTGGCGACCTCCCTGGCGGGTCTGGTGGTGGCAACCCCCATAGCCGTCTTCCTCTGGAGACGGGAGGCGAAACGCCGGCTGGTCTACCCGCGTGCCGTCGGCTGGACGGTCTACCTGTCCCTGATCGAGGCGGTGTTCATGACTTCGCTCGTGATCGCCGCATATTCGATACTCAACTGGCTGCTCTCGGACGGAAGACAGCCCGATTGGACCGATTTCCTGGTGTTCGGCGGCGTCGTCGTCTTCCATGAGATCGCCACTCGACGCACGCCGCCCCGGTCGGACGGGTCCGACCTTCCCCGCGTCGTCGGATCGGCCATCGGACTGATCACGACGGCGATCGGACTTGGTGGGATTCTCTACTGGCTGTTGCAAACCTTGTACTCGACGCTGACCGCGACGGCCGGTGATCCCGAGCTTGGAACTTGGCTGGCGATCTTCCTCGTGGGAGCCCCCGTCTGGCTCTTCAGATGGTGGCGACCCTGGCCGGACGTGGCGGGGGCGCTCCGCAACGCATGGACGTTCCTGGTGGCCGTCGCCGGCCTGAGCACAGCCGTCGGGGCCCTCGCGGGAATCGTGATTGGGACCCTGGACTATCTGCTCGCAGACACCGCCTCGGCGGGTCGGCATTTCGAGTTCCTACCAGCGGCCCTTGCAATAGGAATCGTCGGTGGCCTGGTGTGGGGACACCACCGGCGTCGTCTGGGCCCGGAGCGGACCGACCCGGTCCGCGCCTACGAGTACTCGATGTCGGCAATCGGATTGGGATTTGCGATAGGCGCGGGAACGGCCTTGACGGCGATGGCTTTCGGCCCATCCGATCTGGTCCGACCGGATGCAGATGTAGTGATCGCGGTCGCGACGATCCTCGGGTTCGCCCTGGGGGTCTGGCTCTGGTTCTGGTCCAAGGCGACCAGGGCCCCCCGCGAGATGGAGGCCGGCACAACGCCGCGCCGTTTCTACCTTGTTGGGTTCGCCGTGGTCACCGGTCTCGTCTCTGCGGGCGCCCTCATCGGAACCCTGGTGGTTCTCTTCCAGCGTCTGCTCGACTCGGGGGGAGATGACACCCTGGCGATTCAGGCCCCACTGTTCATCTTCGCCGGGCTCGCCACCTGGCACTTGCTTCGAGTCAATGCCCAGGATCGGGATCTGATCGCATCGGACCGGGTTGTCACTCCGTTCAAGGTGACCCTGGTCTGTTCGCACCCGGGCTCGATCGCCACCGTTCTGCCCAAGGAGGCCAAGCTGGCTGTGATCTATCGCGGCGACGATGTCGGAATCGTCGATGACACGATGGCCTCCGAGATCGTGGAGGCAGTGGGGCACACCTCGTCACTGGTTTGGGTTGACGAGGATGGGTTCCGGGTGGCTCCATCAAGCTGAGCGACTGACAGGTCGCTCTAATCTGGGGCCATCGCGATATGAAGTGGCTTGCCTACCGATACCTGAGGCTCCAAGGATGGGACTTCCTCGGGAAACTCCCCGATGTCCCCAAGATGATCGTGATCGGGGCGCCGCACACCACCAACTGGGACTTCGTCGCCTATCTCGCCGCCCTCCACCACTTCAGGTTCCGAGCCAGCTACATCGGCAAGCACACCCTGTTTCGCTGGCCGTTCGGCTACATCTTCAGATACTTCGGGGGCATACCGGTCGGTGGTTCCAAGTCTGGAGGCATTGTCGGCCAGGTCACAGATGCGTTCAACACGGCTGACGAGATGGCGCTGGTCATTGCCCCAGAAGGAACCCGCAGGTCGGTTCCCTACTGGAAGTCCGGTTTCCTCAAGATTGCCGGGATGGCTGATGTGCCCGTCTTGCTTGCAGCAGTCGACTTCGCCAGGAAGGAGCTGACCATCGGTCCCCTCATCCACTATGCGGAGGACGTGTCGGCCTTCATGGATGAGGTGCGCTCCTTCTACGGCGACAAGGTCGGCCTGCATCCGGAGGGCAAGGGCCAGGTGCGAGTTCGCGAAGAAGCCCCAGCATCGTCATGAACGTTCCGCCAACCTTCTGAAATCGTCACCGGCCCCACGGCTCTTCCGCCCAAACCTCACCAGCTCCCGACCGAAGCGCTCCCGCACCTCGTCGACACTCCTGTCGATCGACCTCCTGCGAAGGTCTTCGGCGCTTCCCGCACGCAGAACGTCCCCGTCATCGATCTCGAGCTCGAGCTGGAGGTGCTGGTCGGTTGTCAGATTCGACACGGACAATCCGATCAATGTGACCGGCTCGGCTCCACCAGCCTCACAGGCCCGGCGCACCAACTCCGTGCCGAGATTGGCCAGGGCGGCAGTCGATGATGTCGGCGAGGGCAGAGTATGACTTCGCGAAACGAGTCTCGGCCCCGGAAACCGAACCCTGACGGAGAGAGTCGAGCCCGACCTGTCCTTGGCCCTGAGCCGGCGGCCAATCCTGTCGGCCAAACC
>JAPUJM010000173.1 GCA_027296205.1 Actinomycetota bacterium | reverse complement strand
TGACGGGTCTTCGGTGTCCCGGTAATCGAGGTTGGCCTCAAAGTTGGAGAGAGGAGTCGTGGCGCCCCACGAGTAGGGAAGGACCTTGAAGTCGCGGTAGACGAGACCCTTGTCCCAGAGTTGGGAGAAAACCCACCATATGGTTTCCATGAACTCCGGATCCATGGTCGTGTAGGCGTTCTCGAAGTCGACCCACCGGCCGATCCGTTCCGTCAGCACCTCCCATGCTTCGGTGTTGGCCTGGACTTCGAATCGGCATGCTTCGTTGAAGCGGGCTACGCCGTACTCGTTGATCTCGCTGGGGCCGGAGATCCCGAGACGCTTTTCCACCTCCATCTCGATCGGCAGCCCATGGGTATCCCACCCGAACCGGCGCTCCACTCGATATCCCCGCATCGTCCAGTAGCGGGGAACCATGTCTTTGATGACTCCGGCGAGGAGATTCCCATAGTGCGGGCTACCCGTTGGAAAAGGGGGCCCGTCGTAGAACACGTACTCGTTGTTCTCCGGGCGTCTGCGCACAGACTCGGCGAAGGCGTCGGTCTCGCGCCAGAGTTTGAGAACCGCTTGTTCGAGGTCCGGGAAGTGAACCGAGGGCTCGACCCGGGTGAACGTCGTCTTCTCAGATGTCACTTAGTGCTCTCCAACGTAAGTACGGTCGCATGTTTCGGCGAGAAGTCTCCAATAGGCGATGTCAGTGAGGGCGGGATGGTAGGCGTGGCAGCAGTCAGATCATCCACTGACTGATGCCGCGGGATCTACTGTGTCGGGGTGAGCGGGTCTCCCATCAGACGTGACGCCGGGGGTGTGATTGTCGACGTCTGGGTCGTGCCAGGTGCATCCCGCTCCCAAATTGTGGGCCTTCATGGCGACAAGCTGAAACTCAGGTTGACCGCGCCCCCGGAGGGTGGCCGGGCCAACGAGGAAGCGAGAATGCTCCTCGAGGGTCGGTTGGGGGCTCCGGTGAGTTTGATCAGGGGAATGTCTAGCCGTCACAAGGTGTTTCAGGTGGCCGACGGCGATGCCGAGACTGTTCGGAGGAAACTCGGCTTGCTTTCATGACGTTGGTAGGGTTCCCGCCCTTTCAGAAGGAAGCACGTGGCACGAAAACTGGCGAAGTCCACAGTTGATCGCTTCAGGAAACGCCTGGAGGAAGAGAAGACGCGTCTCGAGGGCCTTGTTGAGGAGTATGAGCGCGAGCTCGAGGTAGCCCGACTGACGGAGAGCTCATCAGACCGGAGCCCCGATCCGGGTAATGCCGAGGCCAGTTCGTTGAAGCTCGAATATGCCAAAGAGCTGTCAATCGAGCAGAACACCCTCGATCTCATGAGGAAGGTGGATCACGCCCTGACCCGGGTCAAGACCGGGGATTACGGGATTTGCGAAAACTGCGGCGCGGCCATCCCGATCGAACGTCTCGACGTCTTGCCATATTCGACGCTCTGCGTCGAATGCGCCGCCAAGTTCAATTGATCCGACGCTATTCGGCCGCATTGGGCATAGCCCTGGCCGTTGTGGTGGCCGACCTGCTCACGAAACGGTATGCGTCCATCCATTTTGCCGACTCACCAATAGAGGTCATTCCGGGGTTTCTCACTTTCACTTTCACGGAGAACCCGGGGGCTGCGTTCTCGTTGTTCCAGAACGCCGGGCCGTTCATGGGAGTGGCGGCCGTTGTCGTGTCCGTCTTCGTCCTTTGGTCGATTCGGGCCGAGCGACCTCTTCTCGAGCTGGCCGCACTGGGACTGGTGCTTGGTGGAGCCAACGGAAACTTGATGGATCGCGTGTTCCGGGGTGAAGGGCTTCTGGACGGGAAGGTCATCGACTGGATCAGCATGTGGTGGATTCCGACCTTCAACATCTCGGATGCATCGGTCACGATCGCTGTCGGACTGCTACTCATACACGCGTGGCGAACGAGATAACAGTCGAGGTCCCCTCCGAGCTCGACGGGGCCCGAGTCGACAAGGTCCTGGCAACCCTGCTCCAGGTGAGTCGGGCTCAAGCCCGTGACCTGATCGACGACGGGGTCTCCATCGATGGCGTGGCGGCCAGACCCGCAGATCGTGTGACGGAGGGGTCGATCATCACCACGCCGGCTCCCCGGGCAGCTGTCGAAATGCAAGCGGAGCAGGTGGATTTCGGTGTTCTCTACGAGGACGACACGGTGATCGTCGTGGACAAGCCTGTCGGCGTCATAGTCCATCCTGGGGCTGGGCGCAGTCTCGGAACGCTGGCGGCGGGTCTTCTCTACCGGTACCCCGAGCTCAGGGGGGTGGGTTCTGCCGACCGTTGGGGTCTGGTGCATCGTCTCGACAAAGACACGTCTGGCGCGCTAATCGTGGCCCGGACGGCCCTTGGGCATGAGGCTCTTGTCGGCCAATTGAAGCGCAGGGAGATCACCAGGGTCTACACATGTCTGGCTCATGGTCGGTTCGAAGCGCCGACCGGGACCATCGAAGCCCCCATCGGGCGTGACCCGAACCGACCGATGCGTCGTGCCGTGGTGCCGGGCGGCAAGAGTGCGACCACGCACTACGAGGTTGATCGCGAATACCCGAGGTTCGAGTGTTCCCTGCTCACCGTCAGACTGGAGACAGGGCGGACACATCAGATCAGGGTGCATCTCTCTGCAGTCGACCACCCCGTGATTGGCGACAAGACCTATGGTGGGAAAACCACGAGGGTGACCTCTCCACGGACCTTCCTCCATGCCTCCCGTGTCGAATTCACCCATCCTGCCACCGTTGAGCGTGTCATTGTCGACTCACCACTCGCCCCGGATCTCCGTGCGGTGCTTGACTCTCTCGAGCAAAACGCCTCTGGCTAAGTCACCCGGTCCGATACCGTGAAGGGGGTGACACATGATCCCACCACCGCCGCCCCGGCTTGTTATCGCCATCCGGATCGCCACACACTTCTCAAATGCAGTCGATGTGATCGGCCGATCTGCGCCGCTTGTTCCATCGACGCTTCGGTGGGACAACGGTGCCCCGAATGTGTGCGCTCGGAGGGAGCCCAGAAGATCATTCCCACCGGGGGTCGGTCATCTCGCACCGGCGGCGCCCCCGCCACCAAGACATTCATCGCGCTGGCAGTCGTGTTCTTTGTCGTGGGAGCATATGGAGGTCTCAACGATGTCTTCGTGGAGAACCTGGCCCAATACAATCCCTTTGTTGACAATGGGGAGTGGTGGCGGATCTTCACACCGATTTTGCTTCACGCCTCGATCACCCACATCTTGTTCAACATGTGGGCGCTGTGGGTTCTCGGCCCTCAGATCGAGCGTGGCGTCGGAACCTGGCCCTTCGTCAGTCTCTTTATGGCGTCGGCAGGGGTAGGGGGGGCGTTTGTCTTCTATCTCGGAGATCCGCTCGCTGTTGCCGTCGGCGCCTCGGGGGCCATCTTCGGCCTGTTTGGCGTTTGGCTCAGTTGGGCGATGCATCGCCGCCAGACGGCGCATGGCAGGGCCATGCTTCGCCAGATCGGTGTTCTCCTCCTGATCAACGCAGCGATTCCGTTCCTGGTGCCCAGCATCGCCTGGCAGGCCCATCTCGGGGGGCTGATCGCCGGCTTCGTCATCGGTGAGATCTGGTCCCGGCTGCCTGGTTCCAACATCGAGGCCTGGCGCACCTTCACCGGAGTGGCGGTAGCAGTTCTCGCCGTTCTCTCCGTGATGATCTGAGCCCGATCGTGGCATTTCGCGGTGTCGCCGGCCGCGCTGCTAGATTCCTGGTGTCCCGAGTCGCAAATCATGCACAGAATCTCGCCTGCCATCGACGCCCCTGACGGCGTCCTCCGCCTCGACGCAGCTCCGGCTGCGCCTTCGTTGTGCGTCCTTGTCAGGAACGCCGATGTCTGGGCGAGATCAGCACTAACCCACGACTCAGGACACTAGAACTACACTCGTGTAAGTCCGGTCTGATAAACAGTGTCTTTCGCCCATCTCCATCTGCACACCGAATACTCGCTACTCGACGGTGCGGCGAGGATCACGGACGTGGTGGAAGCGGCTGCCGCTGACGGCCAGGCTGCCATCGCCATAACCGATCACGGGAATCTCTATGGCGTGGTCGATTTCGTCAAGGCCGCCAACAATGTGGGCGTCAAGCCCATCATCGGGATAGAGGCCTACTACACGGAAGGCTCGCGTCGGGATCGGCCGGTCGGCGCAGAGAACCGGCGGTACCACATGAATCTCCTTGCTGAGAACGAGGTGGGCTATCGCAACCTTCTCCAACTGTCATCGAAGGCGTTTCTCGATGGGTACTACTACAAGCCCCGGATGGACATCGAACTCCTGGCAGAGCATTCCGAGGGTGTCATCGCCACATCCGGGTGTCTCGGCGGGCTCGTGCCCCAACTTCTCGCTCCCGACTCTGTCAGCGAGGAGGGGAACAAGAGAAGCTCTCGAGACGTCGATGCGGCAATGGCTGCCGCTGGGCGCTTTCAAGACGTTTTCGGCAAGGACAACTTCTTCATCGAGGTGCAAGACCATGGGATCGAAGCCCAGCGACGCATCATGCCGGACCTTCTCGAGATCGCTGGAAAGATCGATGCTCCACTGCTGGCAACCAATGACGCCCACTACACCCGGCGAAGCGAACACGACGCCCACGACGTGCTGCTCTGCATTCAGACCGGATCGCTGCGCAACGAGCCCGGTCGACTCAAGTTTGAGGGGTCGGAGCACTATCTCAAGTCGTCGGACGAGATGCGCCGTCTGTTCCCCAACGACGAGTTTCCCAAGGCTTGCGACAACACCTTGTGGATTGCGGAGCGGGCCAACGTCCAGATCGAGTTTGGGAGAATTCTGCTCCCGCAGTTCTCGGTGCCCGAGGGTGAGACCGAGCTGACCTATCTGCGTCGACTCGTCGAGCAGGGAACCCGGGAGCGGTACGGCGCGGAGCCGGGCGCCGATGTCTGGGAACGGGTGGAGCACGAGCTCAAGATCATCGAAGAGATGGGTTTCCCCGCCTACTTCCTGATTGTTTGGGACATTATTCGCCATGCGCGCGAGAACAGGATCCGTGTCGGGCCCGGTCGGGGATCGGCGGCAGGGTCGATCGTTTCGTATTGCCTGAGGATCACAGACATCGATCCACTTGCCTACGGACTCATTTTCGAGCGCTTCCTCAATCCTGGTCGCCAATCGATGCCGGATATCGACATGGACTTCGACGAGCGGTACCGAGGAGAGATGATCCGCTACGCCGCCGAGAAGTACGGCAGTGACCGTGTGGCCCAGATCATCACCTTTGCCACTATCAAGGGAAAACAGGCCATTCGGGATGCTGCCCGTGTCCTTGGCCACCCCTATTCGATGGGGGACCGGCTGGCGAAGGCGATGCCGCCGTCGATTCTGGGGAAAGACCCAACCCTTGACCAGGTTCTATCTCCGCCATCGCCCGGCGCGGCGTCCGAGGTCAAGGACTGGTACGCCAACGCCCACGGGCTACGTGAGATGTATGAGGCCGACCCGGGCGCCAAGGAGGTCGTTGACGCCGCACGTGGCCTCGAAGGGCTGCGTCGTCAGGACTCGATCCACGCTGCTGCCGTGGTGATTGCTCCTGAACCTCTGATCCGCATCGTTCCCGTCCAGCGTAAGGGTGAGGACGCCGAGATGGTCACCCAGTTCGAGATGCACGGTGTCGAGGCTCTCGGCCTGCTCAAGATGGACTTCCTGGGTCTGCGCAACCTGTCGATCATCGAGCGGTGTCTCGAACTGGTTGAGGGAACGACCGGGGAGCGAATCGACATCGACAACGTCCCAACGGACGACCCGGCGACCTTCGAGTTGCTCCAGTCTGGTAACACCATCGGGGTGTTCCAGATGGAGGGGACCGCGATGCGTGCCCTTATCCGATCTCTGAAGCCGGACAGCTTCAACGACGTGATCGCTCTGGTCGCCCTGTACCGACCGGGCCCGATGGGCGCCAACATGCACAACCTCTATGCCGACCGTAAGAACGGGCGCGCCGAGATCGAGGAGCTTCACCCCGTACTGACCGAGAAGCTGGCCGACACCTACCAGATCATGGTCTATCAGGAGCAGGTGATGATGGTCGCCCAGGAGATCGCCGGCTACTCGATGGCCGATGCCGACGAGCTGAGAAGGGCGATGGGGAAGAAGATCAAATCGGTGATGGTGGCCGAGGAGGAGAATTTCGTAAACGGCACCATCGACCAGGGGTTTTCCGAAGAGACCGGTCGTGAGATCTTCAAACTGATCGAACACTTCGCCGGTTACGGTTTCAACCGCAGCCACTCTGCGGGCTACGGGTTGGTCGCCTATCAGACCGCCTTCCTCAAGGCCCATCATCCGGCCGAGTACCTGGCCGCCTTGCTGACAGCTACCAAAACGAACAAGGACCGCACCGCGGTCTACCTCAATGAGTGTCGCCGGATGGGAATCGACGTGTTGGTCCCCGATGTGAACGAGTCGGAGTCTGACTTCACCGTTCACGATGGGCGGATCCGGTTCGGTCTCTCAGCTGTCAGGAACGTCGGCGAGGGCGCCGTCGAGAAGATCGTCGAGGCCCGTGAGGACCAGCCGCTCGAGTCTTTCATGGACTTTGTCAATCGTGTCGACACTTCGGTTCTCAACAAGAGGTCGATCGAATCGCTGATCAAAGCCGGTGCGTTTGACGGGAGCGGTGACACACGCAAGGGCCTCACACTGGTTCATGAGCAGATACTCGATGCCACTCTGGAGCGGCGCCGTAACGAAGAGATGGGCCAGTACTCCCTGTTTGCGGGGGATAGCGAATCCGAGGAGGAGACCAACATCGAAGTGCCCGATCTCGCATGGCCCCAGAAGACCCGTCTCGCCTTCGAGAAGGAGATGCTGGGACTCTACGTCTCGGACCACCCCCTACTGTCGTTGGGGGCCGCCCTGGCAGCAGCCACATCAACCTCGATCGCCGAACTTGGCGATCTGACCGATCGATCATCACTCTCGGTTGGGGGAATTGTCGGCTCGATCACCCGGCGCTGGACCAAGAAAGGTGATCCGATGCTCTTCTTCCAGTTGGAAGACCTGGAGGGCTCGGTCGAGTGCATCGCGTTTCCAAAGACTGTGCACGATTACGGCCCTCTCATCGTCGAGGACGCCGTTCTGGTAGTTTCGGGCAACCTCGATCATCGGGGCGACGATGTCAAGGTTGTGGCCCGGGAATTGAAGGAGTTGGAGAACAGGGATGACTCCACGGTCCGTCTCACGATCCCGGCCGGTCGCCTCACACCGGAGACCGTCGACAGTCTCAAGACCATTCTGAAGAACCATCCCGGGTCGGCATCGGTGTATCTACATATGACCGACGACGGGGACACCAAGGTTCTCAAGCTGAGTGATGCTCACAAGGTGGAACCGCGGTCGGCGCTGTTTGCCGAATTGAAGGAGCTGTTGGGCCCGAAGGCCATTCTCTAAACCCGGCTTCAGCGGGCTCCCAGGCCTGGGGAAGCGCTTATGCGTCTCATCCGACTCCAATTCGCTCCCAGGGGATTCCCGAACCTTGGCTCATCAGCAGGGCAAGACCGTCGAGGTCGGTGAGCGGCTCATCTGACAGCGGAACCGTCGCCACAGTTGCTCCGTAGCGCGCAGAGAACTCCTCTCTCGTGTCGCGCTGTCGAAGCGTCTCTGATCCCCAGAGCTCCACGATGCTCCGTAACTCAGCCGATGTCTTGGGCGGCACCGTTGGGCTGGCCCAGGCATCGGGGAGTGACCGATTGAAGATGACGGCTTCGGGTGTGGAGGCGAGTCCCGGCAACTCGCGATAGAACTTGACCGCTTCGCGAACCGGCGCCGGGTCGGCGGTGGTGATGACAACGATCGACGACTCCCGCATCACCTTCTCGATCTCCCGTCCCCGACGTGCCACGCCGTCATAAGTCGTCCGCAGGTCGACGAGGAACTCGGCCACCCGTTCCAGGAGATTGGAGCCAAGGATCGAGTCGGCGACACGTAGCATCGGCCGGGCGGCACGGTTGTAGAGGAGCTTGCGCCCTGGGAGCGGGCCTCCGGTGATCCAACGCAGAAGCCTGCCGCCGACAAGATCGGCCATCTGGGCCGGCGCGGCGAAGAAGTCGATGCCTCCGCCCGAGGGCGGTGTGTCAACCACCACCAGGTCCCAGGCCCGGGCCTGCACGAAGGTCGCCGCCTGGTCGGCCGCCGCGTATGACTGAGAGGCGGGGAAGTGCTCCGAGGCGGCCTGGAAAAACTCGTTGTCGGCCAGTCGTGCTGCCACGTCCGGATCAGCGTGGCGCATAGCCACGGCTCTCCACGACGCGGCCGCGTCGAGCATGGCCGCCCAGAGGAGCGGTTCGTCGGTGTGCGGTGTTGGCTCATCGCCAAGATGGGCTATTCCCAGTGCTGAGGCCAAGCGCCGGGCGGGGTCGACCGTGACGACGAGTGTGCGGAGACCCTCTCGGGCGGCAGTGACACCGACAGCTGCGGCGATGGTGGTCTTGCCGACACCTCCGGCCCCGGTGATGAGGAGGGTCTTGGTCATTTCAGGGTCTCCAGCTCATCGCTCATGTGTGCTGCGACCTCACCCGGCGTGAAAAGCCCGAACATGTAGGGCAGGGTCAGGTCGGGTGGCACCTGAGCCAGCCAGTGTTGCTGCTCGGACCAGAGCGACCTGTGGAGGTCGACGATCTCTCCGGCCATTCCCTCCGGTGAAGACTCGTCCCTGATTTCGGGCAGAGCCCGATTGGCGATGACCACGGGTGGTGGGACGATGTGCTCGTTCTCGAGCCATCGAATCGTCTCCGATGTCTCGGTGCTCGGCAGCTCCTCGGGGAGGGTGACAAGGGCCAGCTGAGTCATGGCTGGGTCCGCAAGAGTAGCTGTCATCCACTCGGACTGGGCGCGTATTCGTCCGGTCGGAACCAGTTCTGAGATGCTCCGCGGGGCTCGAAGATAGGAGCCGATTTGCCCGGTCGGCGGAGCATCGGCCACAACGAGATCCCACCGGTCTTCTTTCACCTCCCAGAGGATCTTTCCGATGGTGATGATCTCCCTGATCGCCGGTGCCGCTGTGGCCAAGGCGTCAAAAGCGCGTGCGACGGCACCGAAACGCCCCATGCCGGGGATACGCAGCTGAAGGGAGAGATATTCGAGCAACGCCTCGGAGCGCACGATGTGCATCGCATGAAGCCCGGGACGGACCTCACGCGGTTTGAACTCCAGGGGGCCTGTCGAAAAGTGGGTAGACAATCCGCCGCGTGAGCCCATCTCGACTGCCAGAACCCGCAGTCCGTTGCGCTGAGCCAGAAGGGTCAACCCGGCGGCGACGGCGGACTTGCCGACACCGCCCTTCCCGGAAACGATGACGAGTCGTTTGTCGAGCATTGGATGGCCGTCAGTCTGAGGCGCCCAACTGGATCCTGAGGACGAGGTGGTCGTCCTCAACCGACCAGTGGGAGCCGGCGACAAGGGCGAAGTCGGTGTAGTCGAGCTGTGCTTGTTCGATGAACTTCTGTCGTTCGGTGCCGGCAACCGGGGGCAGGGGTCTCTCTTTCACGACCTCTGCCCGGTCATGGAAGCGTTTGATCATCGCATCTACATCGAAATCGGCCATGACCCGACGTTATACCCGATGCCGGACCAGCGTGGGAAGGTCACGACGGCCGGCCGGCCGCATCCCGTTTCTTCTGTGCCCGACGCTCGCCCTCGAGTCGTTCCAGGTCGACGTCGGTGTAGTCGACGTACTTCATCGAATCTGCGATCAATCGGTGACCGGCGACGTCGCGAATTGCCCGATGCATCTGGTGGGCGACGATCCGGTAAGCGGAGTGTCCGGCGGGCTGGCTGCGGAGTTCGATGAGGTGAAATGCCTGGCGGGGATTCATCTCCATGACGAATCGGACGTTGTAAGCGAACGGCACCACGTATTGAGCCACGTCCGGGCCCAGGTCTGCCCTGACGTCCTCATAGAACTCACCGGAGACGTCCATCAGGGCCGTCCAGTCCGTCTCCAGCCCATGGCTCACCACGTCATCCGGCACGTCGTAGCCGAGACGGGTCGAGTAGCGCTGCCACTCGAGCGTCATCAGCCGGTGCCGCTGAAGATCGCGGAAGGCGCCGATGTCGCATTTGACGTCGAAGCGGTAGGTCGACCTTTCCATCGCACGTCCCGGCTTGTGTCGGCGATTGCCTCGATTACCCACCATTGCGGACACGATCTCCGCCTTTTGCGCCGGACTCATCTCACGGGCCAGCTCCTGGAGTTTCTCGTCGGGGAGCTCCGAAACGGCATAGAGCGCGGCTGCGGCGATCTTCGTCTCAGCGTCGGGATCCCAATCGGTGAGCGTCACCGATTGGCCGGGGTCGTCCGGCATCCCCAGATCCTCACTCTGCTGTTCGAGATCCAGACGGACCTTCTCCAGATAACTCGACCATTGGACACCCCGCTCGGCCAGGTCGACCCGGGTGAGGAACGCCGGAATGATCTGGCGGAGCTCGGTGAGCATCATCTCGCCATACTCCCGAACCTCCGCCAGAGGGTTGGCCTGCATCCGGACAAGACCCATCTCATAGGCCTGTCCCGTTGCGTAGATGCCGACGTTGGAGAGTGTGGATATCGGAAGAAGGCCTCGGATTGTGTCGCAGGCCTTGGCTCGTATCGTGGCATTCCAGATCCACTTGGGGTCACCCTCCTGTCGCGGGTGCCGCTCCTCGAGCACCGAGGTCATCCGGGCCACCATCCGGGAGTACGTGTCGAAAACGTGCTCCATATGAGTGAGATAGCGATCACCGAATGGAGACGCCGCTATCTCGTCGGGCACGAGGTACCGATACCGATCGCCCAGCTTGACGTCGTACTTGATGTAGCGCGTGGACTGCTCCAGGTAGGCAGCGAGACGTCCCCACTCCAGAACCTTGGTGAGGAGGTTCGATGCCTGTTCGCAAGCGAGGTGGGCGCCCCCCAGCTGGGCCACCGAGTCGTCCCCGTAGTCAAAGAAGACCCTGGTGTAGAGTTGCTCGGCCCTCTTGGTATCCACCCGCGGGTCATCCCCCAGGCCGAGGGCGAGGGCTTCGATCCCGGTGTCAGGATCTGAGACGAACTCGTCGAGAAAGAGTCGACGGAGAGACTTGGGCGATCGCGAGTACCTGGCGAACAATGCGCCCTTGACCACCTCGGGCAGGTTGACCAGGCCAAACACCGGACGGTCGGTGTTGGTGAAGAAGCGGTTCAGGACAACAGCTTCGTCTTCGCTGAATGGCTCCGAGTAGTACGCCGGCACGGCGAGCGATTGTATGCCTTGTGGAACCCGTTCCGGTTACCGTCTCGTTGTTGTGGCTGTGATCCTCATACGTCTCACCGTGCTGCTGCTTGCTGCGACGGCGGTCGCCATCGCGGCCGTCCCGATCCTCGTCTTGATCGACCTCCTCGGCGGTGGCACCGGATATGGGTTGTGTCCCAGCGGGCTGGAGGGGTGTGACAACCCTTACTCGACGGCAGCCGAATTCGCCGTGCTCCTGACCCTGGCTCTCGCGGCGTCGGTTTTGGGGATTCGGCTCCTGATGAGGTTGGCCCGTCGGCTTCAGAACGACTCGTACCAGATCACTCAATAATCAAATCTCCCCGCCGGACAGCGAACCTCGGGTAGTAAGCCCCGTATCCGGGGCGGATCCGATCACGTCGGGGGAACACCCGGATCCAGCCAATACGATGACCGTCATGCCAGGACCCAGGTCGGACGGAACCACCCCGACAAGCGCCGAACGAGGCAAGGCCCGGTCTGTCTTCAACAGATTGCTGAAGCGATATCCGAAGAGCCGTACGGCTTTGGGCTATGAGAACGCGTGGCAACTGCTCGTCGTCACGGTGCTGTCTGCCCAAACCACCGATGAGAGCGTCAACAAGGTGGCCCCGGTGCTCTTCCAGCATTACTCGAGCACCGCCGAGTTGGCGGACGCCAGACCTGAGGACGTCGAGAAGATTGTGTTCTCTACTGGCTTCTATAGACAGAAGACCAAGTCGATCATCAAGCTGGCCCAAGATCTCGAAGACCTCTACGACGGTGAGGTGCCGGCCGACATCGACAGGCTGGTCAAGCTCAGGGGTGTTGGTCGCAAGACTGCCTCGGTGGTGCTTGCCGAGGTTTGGGATGTGCCGGCGATCGCGGTCGACACTCACGTCAGGCGGGTAGCCGGACGTCTCGGTCTCACCGCAGCGACCGACCCGGAAAGAGTCGAAGAAGACCTCAAGGCCCTCTACCCGAAAGACACCTGGTCCAGTCTCTCGATGCGTTTCATCCAGTTTGGTCGTGACGTGTGCGACGCCAGACGTCCCACCTGTGGATCGTGCGAGATGTTCAGACTCTGCGAGTGGCCCGAACGCTTCGAAGCGGCGGGGAAGCGCTCCGGGTGACGCGGCGACTCGACAAGACCGACAAGGCGATTCTCGGCCTGGCCATTCCGGCTTTGGGCGCCCTGGCGATCGATCCACTTCTCACACTGATCGACACGGCGTTCGTAGCGCAATTGGGCACTACCGAGCTGGCGGCGCTCGGCGTCGACACCGCCATCCTCGGCTTCGCCTTCTTCGCCTTCAACTTTCTGGCATATGTGACCACGCCGTTGGTAGCCAGGGCACTTGGCAGGGGCCGCAGAGACGAAGCGAGGCGGTGGGTGGGAGACGCCCTCCTCCTGGCGGTGGGTCTCGGTGTCCTGGTGATGGTGATTGTCCAGGTGGCCGCCCCGCTGTTCGTCGAACTGATGGGCGCCTCCCCCGATGTCGCCGAGCCTGCAGTCAACTATTTGAGAATCAGAGCCCTTGCCACGCCGGCCGTCCTGATCGTCACCACAGGCCACGGTGCTTTCCGCGGCCACAAGGACACCCGAACCCCACTTGTCGTCGCCGCAGGGGTGAATGGCCTCAATCTCGTCCTCGACCCGCTGCTGATCTTCACGCTCGGCATGGGTCTCGAGGGAGCGGCCGTGGCGACGGTCATCGCCCAATACGTGGGCGCCGTGTGGTTCCTCTGGCTGATCCGGTCGCGCCGGATGGCGTCCCGGCCTGAGAACATCCGGGACAGCCTTCCGTCTTTGCTAGCCCTCGGCCGAAATGGCGCTTTGCTCACTGCGAGGACAGGGATGCTCTTGGCAGCATTCGCAGTCGCCGCCTCAACTGCTACGCGTCAGGGCGCCGAGACGATCGCGGCGCATCAATTGGTCGCCCAGATATTCCTGCTGTCGGCGATGCTGGCCGATTCCTTTGCGATCGCCGCCCAGGCGATGGTGGGGGAGACAGCAGGTCAGGGTGAGATCGGTCCCCTGCATGCTCTCTCCAAACGTCTGGCGTCGTGGGGTGTCGTCGCCGGTCTGATCCTGGCGGTATTGGTCGCGGTTGGTCGATACGGTCTAGCCCTGCTGGCGAGTGCTCCTGACGTGGCAGATCTCACGGTTGCGGCTGGTGGCATCGCTGCGGCCATCGAACCGGTAGCTGCGCTGGTATTTGTCGCCGACGGGATCTTTCTCGGCTTGCTCGCCTTCGGGGTGATGGTGATATCGACGGGGGTAGGTGCGGTGGCCGCCATCGGCCTGATGGTCTTCACACCGATGGGGGAGAGTCTCACCGGCGTGTGGTGGGCTCTTGGCGTGATGATGGTCGTCCGCGGCTTGGTCTTTGTCCTGACCTATCGGCGATCGGCCGAGATCGCCGTCAGATCCTGACCCCGTGTCTCCGGGAGGAGCATGGTCAGCCCGGCGGCGATGACGACACCCACGCCGAGGATCAGCATCGTGTTGCTGAGCCCGAAGGTGTTGATCGTGTAGATGCCAATGATCAGACCGGAAGCTGAGCCGGCAAGAGCCATGTTGGACGCCGCGGTGTTGGCACTCGACCGAAGTGTCGTCGGGAAGAGCTCAGCCCGGTGAGAGCCTGCCGCGGGCACAAAGGCGAACGTCCCGAATGCCGAGATCATCACTGCAAGAAGGATGAGAGGGACGGAAGTCACCGAGTACAGAGTTATTCCTCCCAGCAACGCCAGTAGAAGACTCAGCACCGAGGTGGGCCGACGTCCCCAAGCATCGGCGAGGTGGCCGCCGACGAAGAAACCGATACCGCCAAGGGTGCCTCCGACAAGGAGGATGATGACGGTGTTGCCGGTGCTCAGTCCCACCTGGTTGATGAGCCGCTCCGTGGAGAACGCAGCACCGAAAGCTCCGAAAGCAGCTGCCAGGAATCCGGCGCTGACGACGATCCAAAACCGGGGAGCCCACTCGCCGCGGACCAGTTCACGCCAGTGGCCCCCCTCGGGCTGTTCCAGATAGATCTCGCTTTCGGGGACGTTCTTGACGAGAAACGGCAGCAAGAGGAACCCCAGAGCGGTGAGGAGGTGGGGGATTCGCCACGTCTCGCCGCCACCGTCGGCGAGCGGTATCACCATCAGTGCCATCCCGCTGCCAAAGGAGACGGCGGCCCCGTAGAAGGCGATGGCATATGCCCTGATCCGGAGGCTGGTGTTCTCGGCGAGGAGGACAATGGCGAGCCCGGAAACAGCGGCGGTCCCGGTGCGCAGCATGGCGTGGAAGAGCCCAAACTGCCAGGTCTCGCTCACCAGTCCGGCAAACGATCCACCGACGACGATCAGGGTCATCGCCCAAAGGAAAGGCTTCCTTCGTCCCCGGTGATCCCCGAGCCAACCCAAGGGCAGAGCAGCAAAAGCCGCCAGCCGGGCAATCCCGAGAAGAAGACTCATCTCCCCCTCGGACAGACCCAGACCGGCCCGGGTGAAGGGCAGGGAAGCGCTTGCCTGTGACTGGGCGAAGCCCTGAACAACCCCGGCTACCCATATGACGAAAACGATGCGGCGGTCGCTGCGGGTGAAATGCTCGACGGGCAGGAGAGGGTCAAGAACCCGACGAATGACCCGGTGCATTTAGGGAGCGTATACCTCGGGTGTGGGAAGATTGGGGTGTGTCGACCCGATGTCAGGACCACGATGTTTGAAGGTGTCGGTGAAGCGGCCTACCTGGTTCAGCTTCTGATTGCTTTTGGAGCCGGGATCATCTCGTTTGTCTCTCCGTGTGTGCTTCCCCTGCTTCCGGGGTATCTGTCGATGATGTCTGGCTATTCGGCGGCGCAGCTGGAGACCGGTGAGGTGTCTCCGGGTCGGATGACCCGAGTCATTCTCATGTTCATCGCCGGGTTCACAGTGGTGTTCGCAGCTCTTGGTGCCGGGGCGACGGTTTTTGGGACGTTCCTGAGACAAAACCTGAACACCTTCACCCGGATTTCTGGTCTGGTGATTATCGCCTTCGGGATTCTGATGGTGGCAATGGCGGTCTCCAACCGTGGATTCCTTTCCACGATGAGCCAGGAAAAGCGGGTCCAGGTGAGACCTTCCAAGCTGGGCAAGTGGGCCCCGCCGGTGATGGGTGTCGCCTTCGGATTCGGGTGGACCCCGTGCATCGGGCCTGTCCTCACCGTGATTCTGGCCACTGCCGCCACCCAAGACACTCTCGGGCGGGGGATGCTCTTGTTGGTCACCTACTCGTTGGGTCTTGGTGTTCCGTTCCTCTTGGCCGGATTGGGCATGTTCAAGCTCTTCGGGCGGCTCAAGCCATATCTGAGACCGATCAACATTGCGTCGGGGGTGTTCCTGGCGTTGTTCGGTGTTGTGATGTTCACCGGACGCATCGGAGACCTCTCTGCCTGGTTCGTCCAGATCTTCGATGCCGTCCCCTTCCTGGAGGACCTAGCCTCCGTTTGACATGACGTACTCCTCATGGCTTGCCCCCGAGACACCCGACCTGGTCTGGTTTCGGGGCGCCGACACCATTCGGTTTCTCAACGACCTGCTCAGTCAGGAGATAGGAACGATGCAGCCCGGCAGGGTGACTCGTTCGCTTCTTCTCGCCCCGCAGGGAAAACTCGCTCACATCCTCTGGGTGCTCCGTGGCGATGAGGAGATAGGGCTGATCACCGACGGAGGGCGTGGCGAGGATCTGGCGGCGACGCTTGGTCGGTACCGGATCAGGGTCGACGTCGAGGTCGAGCAATCCGAGCAGCCTGCGTGGATCGTGGTTGGACAAGTCGGAGTCGAGCCTGGCACCTGGTCCCGGATCAACGGCGGTCTCGAGGTCGACGTCTCCTGGCCCGGGATCGAGAGGACTCTGGTCGTGGGAGACCGTCCCGATCTGGAGGAGGGCGATGCCGGAGAGTACGAGTCACTCCGGATCGCCGCGGGTGAGCCCCGCTGGGGAGTCGACGTCGACGAGAAGACCATTCCCCAGGAGTCGGGTCTGGTCGGGTCGACGGTTGACTTCACCAAGGGCTGCTACCTGGGACAGGAGCTCGTGGCTCGTATCGACAGCCGTGGCCACGTCAACCGTCACCTACGCATCCTCGAGATCGACGGGGCCGGGGCAGAGCCCGGTGTGTCGCTGGAGGCCGCTGATAAGAAGGTCGGCACGCTGACGTCGGTGAGCAACTCGATCGGTCTGGCCCTGGTCAGACGTGAGGTAGCACCCGGCGATCTGGTATCGGTTGGTGGTTTCAACGCGGTGATTCGAGAAATTCCTCCGAAACCACAGACATAGTTCACCGGTTCTTTACAAATGTGAAGGCAGACTGTGGGCATGCCCGGTCTCACCAGATCAGTTCTGCTCGTCGAAGACGACGACGCCATCGCCGACATGCTTCGCGGCTTCTTCGAACGTGATGGCTATCGGTTCTTGCACGCCCTCACCGGAGAAGAGGCCATCGAGCGGCTTCGGATCCGACCGGTCTCAGCCATCCTCCTCGACATCAACCTGCCCGGCATCGACGGGATCGAAACATGTCGGAGGATCAGGGAGTTCTCGCAAACCCCGGTGATAATGCTGACCGCACGAGACACCGAAGTGGACAAGGTGCTGGGTCTTGAGATGGGCGCCGATGACTACGTCACCAAGCCCTTCTCTCCTCGAGAGCTGATGGCTCGAGTCAAGGCAGTGTTGCGTCGCTCGGAGGAACCACCGGCGAAGCCACGTCTTCTCGACATCGACGGGTACGAGATAGATGACGGCAAGCGGACCGTGACCACTCCGTCCGACGAGGTTGTCGAACCGACCGTGAAGGAGTTCGACCTCCTCTGGTTCCTGGCAGAGAACGCCGGCCTGGCGATGAGCCGGGGCCAGATCCTCGAGGGAGTCTGGGGCTACGAGTATTTCGGCGAGACCCGGACGGTGGACGTCCACATCAGACAGCTCCGCAAGAAGATCGAAGGAATCCCCATCGAGACGGTTTGGGGCGTTGGCTATCGGTTGGGCCGGTAATGCGTCGTCGTCTCTTCTGGACGATCGCGGGCGTCGCTGCGGTCACCGGGCTTCTCGTCCTCGGCGGGTCGGCCTTCGCTTACCAAAGAGCAGCAATCGACGCGACCTACCGTGAGATGGAGCACTCGTCGCAAGAGGCCGCAACCATCATCGTGGACACGCTGGGACGCGCCGAGCGAAGACCCGGAGCGGTCCAAGAGCTGTTCCGGCTGCTTCAGGGTGACCAGTTGGGGCCCCGATTGGGTCGGATCCGACGAACAGCCGGAGGCTCGGACATCGCCTTTGCGGTGATTCCCGAGGATGGCGACGCCCGATTCTCCAGTGACCTGTTCGATCGGGTGAAACTCGACCAGGACACCCTGGGTTCGGGCGACACCCAGTTCACCCGGTCGAGCACTGGGGAGTTGGTGGTGATCACACCGACCGAGATCTCGGTCCGCAACACCGATGTCACCTTGCTTGTGGGACTTGCCCGTGAGGCACCGATAGTTCGGTTGGCCGATCAGTTCGGCGCGATGTTGGTGATCATCGTGGGGATCGGGGTGCTGTCGGCGTCACTGGCTCGCCTGTTGTCCCGATCGGTTGCCAATCGCCTCGAACCCCTGGCGACGGCCTCCCGTGATCTGGCCGACGGAGACTTGAGCGTTCGGGTTCCGGATCTCCAAGATCCCGAACTCGATGAAGTTGCGGCCGCCTTCAATGAGATGGCACAGGAGCTAGAGGCAAGCCAGATCAGGGAGCGGGACTTCATTTTGGGCATCGGTCATGACCTGAGGACTCCGCTGACGACGATTGGGGGATACGCCGAGGCCCTCGAGGGGGGAGAGGTCGACCCAGAAGAGATCGAGCGAATCGGCGGGGTGCTTGGTGTCCAGAGTCGCCAACTAGGTCGTCTGATCGAAGATCTTTCGACGCTTGCCCGGTTGGAGCAGCCCGAGTTCAGTCTACGGACGGAGCAAGTCGACATCGGCGCTCATGTCAAAGAGGTTGTCGAGGGCTTCAACAGGCACGCCGGGGAGATCGGAGTGAAATTGTCGATCGAGGCACGAGGGAATCTGGTGTTGGAGACTGATCCCGATCGTGTCAGCCAGATTGCCCAGAATCTCGTTGAGAACGCGATGCGGTACACACCGGAGACCGGGACCGTCACTGTCGTGGTTCGTGAAGAGGGCTCATCCGGTGTGATCGAAGTCGCCGACACCGGCATCGGGATCACTCCCGAAGACCTTCCACACATCTTCGACCGGCACTACGTCGGCCGACAACGACAATTGAGAAACGAGGGAAGTGGGCTGGGTCTTTCCATCGTCTCGGGGCTGGTGGAGCTGATGGGTGGCGAGGTGACTGCCCAATCGACGCCGGGCAAGGGCACGACCATCACGGTGAGGCTGCCCATCCAGGAGCCGTCGCCCGGGTGATCTCCGCTGGTTGGGTGGCACCACCGATCAGAGCAGTGCCCCGGTGCCGGAGGTGGGACTCGAACCCACACGCCACTGAGGACACAGCATTTTGAGTGCTGCACGTCTGCCAATTCCGTCACTCCGGCTGGTGCTCTCCGCCGTGAGTACCGTTGGGAGCACTGATGTGGGAGTGTATGGCCCATGAAGGGAATAGGCGACCCCTGGGGATATGCCGAGCCCAGCCTGAAACGGGTTCACCGCCGTCTTTTCCGGCTCAACGAGAAGATCGTCAAACTCGAGGAGGAGGCCGGCCAGGTAGAGGCCGAGCTCGAGTACCACCGGTCGATCAATGAAGACGCCCAGCGTGACGCGGCGGTCGGCAACTACATCGACCGCGAGGAGGCCGGATTGACGGCTGCCGACGTCAGGCGGTTCGAGAGCACCCTGGCCGACCTCAATTCGAAAAGAGAAGCATTGGTCACCAAAAGGGACCGATTGCTGGCGACCCTCCCCTCCTGAACCCGTTTCCCCTTCCTGAACCCGTTTTGTGAAGATCTACGCGGCCTATACCCGCGTAGATCTTCACAAAACGTTCTGGGGACGAGGTAGTAGCGTCGCTGTCGTGCCGACTCTCGCCCTGATCGACGGCAACTCGATCGCCTACCGCGCCTTTTACGCCCTTCCCGAGGACCTCGCTACCAAATCAGGTCAGGTCACCAATGCGGTTTTCGGCTTCACCCGGATGCTGATCCGTCTGCTCAAGGACTTTCACCCCGACGGGATCGCGGTTGCCTGGGACGTTTCTCGAAAGACTTTCCGCACCGAGGCTTATCCCGAGTACAAGGCGCAAAGGGAGAAGGCACCCGACCACTTCCGAGGTCAGCTTCCGTTGATGGATGAGGTTCTTCGGGCTCTTCAGATCAACCAACTTCGGATGGAGGGCTTCGAGGCAGACGACATCATCGCCTCTCTCACCCGGAACGCCGTCGAAGACGGGTGGGAGGTGCTGATCGTCACCGGGGATCGTGACGCCTTCCAACTGGTCGGCGGACAGGTTCAGGTGGTGTACACACGCCGGGGGATAAGTGACATCGTGCTTGCCGACGACGCCTACATACAAGAGAAATACGGGATCACGCCATCGCAGTACGTTGAGTACGCGTCACTGCGTGGCGACAATTCGGACAACCTCCCCGGTGTGCCGGGTGTAGGGGAGAAGACTGCGTCGCGGCTGATAGCCGAGCACGGCACGGTCGACGGCGTGTATGCAGCGATCGGGGACATGACCCCGAGACTCCGTGAGAATCTGGCGGCTAGCCGCGAGCAGGTTTTTCTCAACCTCGAGCTGATGGACCTGGTTGACGATCTTGATCTCGGTTACTCCACGACCGACTTCGAGACAAGGGAGTGGGACCGGAACACGGTGAAAGACCTGTTCGACAGTCTGGAGTTCCACTCGATGTGGAACGACCTGGAGCAGGCCCTGCCATCGACCGGCGGTGCGACCGAGATTCTCGACGTCGAGGCCGAGTTGGTCACCACCGCCGACCGAATCTCCGATTTGGCCAATCGGGATACCCTTGTTGTCGGGCTGGTCTCCGATGGGGGGGGACCGTTCGGCCTATCCGTCTCAACAGGACCGGGTAAGGCGGTGGTCATACCGCTTGAAGACGCCGGCCCGATTCTCGTCGAGATCGGCTCGGGCGCGATCGGGGTGATCGGCCACGACTTGAAGTCGATAGCGCGAGCCCTGCTGGACCAAGGCCACGACCTCATCGACACCCGTATGGACACGGCCCTGGCCGCCTACATTCTCAATCCATCCTCGCGCAGTTATGACCTTGCTGAGATCGCCGAGCGTGTCCTTGGCGTCGAGGTCGTGTCACCCGACGATGAAGACGCCACCGGGATGTTGCCTTTCGACTCCGGGCCCGACATGGACCTCGAAGGGCGACGTGTCGAGGCGGTGCGTAGGCTTGCCGACCAGCTTGGAAAAGAGCTGTTCGAGCGTGACGAGGCGGATCTCTTCACTGATTTCGAACTACCGCTCGTACCGGTGCTGGCGCGAATGGAGCACGCCGGCATCGGGGTCGACAGGGCATATCTCGAGCAGATGGGGAAGGATCTGCGCTCCCGTATCGCCAAACTCGAGTCAAAGATCCACCAACTGGCCGGAGAGGCTTTCAACGTCAACTCAACGGATCAACTTCGGACGATTCTGTTCGACAAGCTGGGCCTTCCCATCAGCAAGAAGACCTCAACGGGAAAGCCTTCGACCGACGCCTCGGTATTGAAGAAGCTCGACCACCCCCTCGTCGATGCGTTACTCGAGTATCGGGAGTTGGAGAAACTGCGGTCTACCTATGTCGACGGCTATCTACCGTTGATCGATCCCGACGGCAGGATCCGCACCAGGTTCAACCAGATGGCAGCGGCGACCGGTCGTCTCTCTTCTGACAGCCCAAACCTGCAGAATATCCCGGTGCGTTCGGAGTCGGGCAAGGACATTCGCCGTGCGTTCATCGCCGGTGAAGGAAATCTGTTTCTGGTCGCCGACTACTCCCAGATCGAGCTCAGGGTCTTGGCCCATATGAGTGCTGACCCGTTTCTCACCGAGGCGTTCCAGAGCGGGCTCGACATTCACACGGCCACCGCGGCCCGTGTCTGGGATGTGCCGACCGAGGAGGTGTCAACGCAGCAGCGACGCACGGCCAAGATGATCAACTTCGGCCTGCTATACGGGATGGAGGCCTTCGGACTCGCCGATCGCCTGGGGATTTCGCGTGAGGAGGCCCAGGAGCACGTCGATGCCTACTTCTCGCAGTTCCATCATGTGAAGGAGTACATGGCCTCCATGGTCACTGCCGCACGTAACGATGGTTACACCACGACTCTCTTTGGACGAAGACGCTATTTGCCCGAATTGAAGTCGGACAACTTCAGGATCCGTCAGATGGGGGAGCGGATGGCGCTCAACGCACCCGTCCAAGGCTCTGCGGCCGATATCATCAAAAAGGCAATGATCGACCTGGATTCAGCGATTCGGGCGGAGAGGATGGCGTCCACCATGCTCCTCCAGATTCACGACGAGTTGATCATCGAGGTGCCGGAGGGCGAATCGGTTCCGGCCGAGAAGCTGGTGGTCGAGACCATGGAGGGTGTGGCGGGTCTGGACGTGCCACTGAAGGTGGATGTCGGCTGGGGACCGGACCTTGCCAGCGTGAAGGCCTGATCACTTGGCGAAACCCCGGGTGGCTGCGTAGACTTCTATTGCCTGCTGGCTTCCTGTCGGCAGGATTCTTCCCCGAAGAGGTAACCACCCACAAATGTCCAACGAGTTAGAAACCGCGCCTGTAGGCACTCCCGACGAGGAGACAGCCCAGACGCCCGAGACGCCAGTCAGCGACACCGAGGTCGAGGAGACGACGACAGCAGATCCCACCCCCGAGACTCCAACCTCCGAGGAGGCACCACAAGATCCGGCAGCAGATGTGCCTGTCGATGAAGGGCCCGCTGCCGAACCGCCTGCGGACGAAGCGCCCAATGAGGAGTCGGGGGCCAAGACCACTCCCTTCCAGCACCGAGAGGCGCTGGTGGCGCCAGACCTGAGCGAACTGCCGGATGACATCGGCGATGATTTCGAGAGAGCCATCGACATCACCGTCCTCAAGTTCAAAGAGGGGGACATTGTCGAGGGCAGCATCGTCAGCATCGACGCTGAAGGTGCCATGGTCGACGTTGGCTACAAGTCCGAAGGCCTCATTCCGACTCGAGAGCTTTCGATTCGCAACAACATCGACCCCAACGAAGTCGTGGAGATCGGTGAGCGGGTAGAGGCCGTGGTCCTCGACATGGAGGACGACGAGGGTCGGATGATTCTCTCCAAGAAGCGCGCCATGTACGAGCGCGCCTGGGGTCGTATTCAGAAAATCTCGGAGGAAGACGGGACGGTCGAGGGAACCGTCATTGAGGTTGTCAAGGGAGGTCTCATCGTCGACATCGGTCTCCGCGGCTTCCTGCCGGCTTCGCTCGTCGACCTGCGGCGTGTTCGTGATCTCGACCCGTTCATCGGCCAACCGATCACAGCGAAGGTGATCGAGCTCGATCGGGCTCGCAACAACGTAGTCCTTTCCCGTCGAGCTCATCTCGAAGAGGCCCTCGCCGAAGAGCGCAATGAGTTCTTGGAGAACCTCGCCGAGGGCGAAGTTCGGGAAGGCACTGTCTCATCCGTCGTCAACTTCGGAGCCTTCGTCGACCTGGGAGGCATGGACGGGCTCGTTCATGTTTCCGAGCTCTCCTGGCAACACGTGAATCACCCGGGCGAACTGGTCAGTGTCGGCGACAAGGTCACCATCAAGGTGCTCGAAGTGGATCGTGACCGTGAGCGCATCTCGCTATCGATTCGTCAGACCACCGAGGACCCCTGGGATGTCTTCGCCACGGAGCACGAGATAGGGGATGTCGTTGAAGGCACCGTCACCAAGACCGTGCCCTTCGGGGCGTTTGTGTCCGTTGCGGATGGAGTCGAGGGTCTAGTTCACGTCTCTGAGATAGCGATGCATCGGGTCGAGTCACCGGAGTTAGAGCTCTCCATCAGCCAGACGGTGAGCGTCAAGATCACCGAGAAGGACGACGAGCGTCATCGGGTCTCGCTTTCCATCAAGCAGGCGCTGCCCGACTACAAGGAGCGTTTGGAGAAGGCAGACACCGACAAGAAGCGGCCCCGCAAGCCTCGTGAATTCGAGCGCGAGTTTGGGGCCGAGGCCGAGGAGCACCCGCCGATGCCGGTGGATGCCTCGCTCGAGGCCATTCTCAAAGAGCTCAAGGAGCGCGGAATCGGCCGTCGCTGAGCGTTACCCCAACACCTGTGAAAGAGGCCCCCGAAAAGGGGCCTCTTCTTCTTGTTCGCCCATAGCTATTTCTCCTCACAGATTTCTACTTGAAACACTCAAGAGTGGTGGTTAGCAGTCCGACAATCCACCTGTGGAAAAGGATTTGAAACATCGGGCGGGTTCACACCTGTCGATAGGACACCCTAAGTCGGTTGCCGCCGCAATCACGGTGAGCAATCGAAGGGAAAACCGAAGGGGACTCAATGGGTAGGAGAGCCATCGTTCTTCTAGTGGCCTTGATACTGGCCGGCCTCGCCGCATGGGCGGTGTGGAACTTCTTGCAGAACGTCGAAAGCGAAGCCAAGGAAGGCCAGAACATCGCAACGGTGTTCAGGGCCGGGCCTGATGGGATCTCCGAGGGTCAGGAGGGTGACATCCTCGTCTCCTCGTACGATTCCGACACGCGATGCCAGGACGAGAACCTGGCCCTCATCGATGCCGGCGGTTGCACGGTGCAGAAGAGCACTGACCAGGTCGAGGATGTTCCCGCGGATGCCATCGACAGCGAAGAGAAGTTGCGTCAGGTGCTGATCGGCAGGGTGGCTGCCGGCCCGATATCGGCCGGCTCCATCTTGACCGGGGCTCAGTGGACCGAAATCACCGCGGATATCATTCCGCTCTCCGAGCAGATCCCTTCCGGGAAGCAAGCATTGACCATCAGCACCAGCAATGTCCAGGGTGTGAACGGTTTTGTCGAAGCTGGTGATCGGATCAACATGATCATCACGCTCGCTATCGAGTTCGATCTCATACCTGTGGACTTCGAAGGGATAACCCTGCCCTCCGACGGGACTGGCGAGGAGACGACTTCTACCGAGACCGATGCCGACGCCGAGACCGTTGTGCTGACGTACACCCGGTATGTGCTGCAAGGTATTCCAGTCCTGGCGACCGGACGTGAGATACGGCCAGATCTGGAAGCGCCGCCAACGGTGGAAGTCGATGATGGCGTCGCTGCCGAAGGCGAAGGCGAAGACGTCCCGGCCGAGGTTCAGGGCAACTCCACGATCTTCACACTCGAGGTAACGCCGGATCAGGCCGAGCGAATCGTCTACGCATTTGAGAATGGCTCCATCTGGCTGACCTTGGTGCCGACGGACTTTGTCGAGATCGAAACCGACGGTGTGGTCATCGACAACCTGTTCGGTGGCGATCTGGCCGAAGAGATCTTCGGCTCCCAGGACAACAACTAAGAGGTCGATCGCATGTCGATGGCTGAAAACAACATCCTGGTGGTAGATGAGAATGACGAGTTCGTCTCCATAGCCAAGCAACTGTTCGATGGTCGGCTGCCGGTAGCACGCACTCTTGATGAGGCCAGCCAGACAATCGAGTCGGGTGACGTTCGAATGGTGCTTCTCGGACCCACATACAAAGACGACAAGCACATGGAGCAGATCAGGACACTTCACAACCAGGATCCGGCTCTGGTGCTCATGCTGGTGGCAGAAGAGGTCACGTCCGACATTTTGAGACGTGGCATGCGTGCCGGGGTTTCCGATGTCCTCGAGACCCCGCTCGATGAGCCCAAGATCGAGGCCGCTATCGAGCAGTTCGGTCATGATGTGCTCAAACGGCAGAGTGAGTCGGGCAAGCCAATGGCATCAGTGGAGGGCGTAGAAGGCCGGCTTATCACGATCACCTCCGCCAAAGGTGGAAGCGGAAAGACAGTGGTGGCCACCAACGTGGCCCTCCTCCTCAACCGGATTCCGGATATCAAGGTGTGTCTCGTCGACGCAGACCTTCAATTTGGCGATGTCTGTCTCGTCCTGCAACTCGAGCCTCGTTTCACGATGGTCAATGCCTCCCACGAGCTTCACCACCTCGACGGAGAGCTCCTCGACTCACTACTCACCGAGCATCCGAGTGGTCTCAAAGTGTTGGCAGCTCCCCTGGAGCCGGCCTTTGCCGACGACATCACCACCACTGGTCTGATGCAGATGGTCGACGTGCTTCTGGAAAACTTCGACTACGTCGTCATCGACACCGCATCGATGCTGGATGAGCTGATCCTCTCTCTCTTCGAGAAGTCCGATGACATTCTGATGATCGTCGACATGGACTTGCCATCGGTGAAGAACGCCAAACTCGCTCTTGAGACCATGCGACTTCTCAAATTCAGCACCGCCAACGTGAAATTGGTGATGAACAGGTCCAACGCCAAGGCGAGACTCGACAACAAGGAGATCGAGAACGCTTTGAAGATGCGGATTTCCGCGGCTGTGCCATCGGATGCGGTTGTAGCCGCGTCGGTCAACGAGGGACGCCCGGTGGTGGAAACCGATCCCAAGTCCAGGGTTGCGAAAGGCTTCGAATCCGTAGCCGCCCTGATTGCGGAAAAGATTCCCGAAGACTCCGCCAAGTCCGGCCTTTTCGGTCGTAAATAGAGAAGGGGTATGTAGTGCCATCGCTATCTGAGAGAGTCGCCGCAGCGAGAGAATCCGACACCTCCGATGTGTCGGTCAACCGGAGCGATGCTCTGGGCGAGCTACGTGGTCGTCTCCACTTCAAGGTGGTGGAGGAACTCGGCCCCACCCTGTATGACCGTGGCATGTCCGATGCGGAGTTGCGTCTTCGCGTTCTGGAGATGCTGGAGTGGGCGGTCGACCAGGAAGAGGGCCTACCCCTCACCTCCGCAGACCGGCGAGCTCTCCTCAACGAGATCGCTTCGGATGTCCTCGGCTATGGACCTATCGATCCGCTGCTGAACGACCCGGAAGTCACCGAAGTCATGATCAATGGGCCATACGACATCTACTACGAAAAGTCTGGAAAGCTCTACCTTTCTGACATCCACTTTGTCGACGAGGTCCATCTGCGGAGAATCATCGACAAGATCGTGGGTCAGATCGGCCGTCGAGTCGACGAGGCAACGCCGATGGTCGACGCCCGTCTCCCGGATGGCTCGCGTGTCAACGCCATCATCTCACCGCTGGCGATCGGCGGGCCATTCCTGACAATTCGTAAGTTTGCCGTCGACCCATATCAAGAAGCCGACTTGATCGGGTTCGGGACCTTCACGCAGCGTGTGGCCGATTTCGCTCGAGCCTGTGTCAGGGGCCGTCTCAACATCATTATTTCCGGTGGTACCGGCTCCGGTAAGACGACAACGTTGAACGTCGTGTCTGCCTATATCCCGGACGACGAGCGCATCGTCACCGTTGAGGACGCCGCAGAGCTTCAATTGCACCAGGAGCATGTGCTCACTCTGGAGTCTCGACCTGCGAATATCGAGGGTCAGGGCGCTATTGGCATTCGGGAGCTGGTCAGAAACACTCTGCGTATGCGTCCCGATCGCATCGTGGTCGGTGAGGTTCGTGGCGCCGAGGCACTCGACATGCTTCAGGCCATGAACACCGGACACGACGGGTCGCTGACCACCGTTCACTCCAACAGCCCACGCGACACCCTTTCCCGTATCGAGACCATGGTGTTGATGGCCGGATTCGACCTTCCGGTGAGAGCCATCCGCGAGCAGATCGCCTCGGCTGTCGACCTGATCGTTCACGTGTCTCGCCTCAAGGACGGGTCGCGTCGGGTAACTCATGTGACCGAGGTGGAAGGCATGGAGGGAGAGATCATCACTCTGCAAGACTTGTTCCTCTTCGACTATGGCATGGGTGTCGACGACGAGGGTGTCTACAAAGGGCGTCTCAAGGCGACCGGTATCCGGCCGAGTTTTTCCGAGGACCTGGAGGATCAGGGAATCAGGCTTCCTGCTGACCTATTCGAACCCGAGCCATTCGCACGGAGAAAAGGTTGAGACGAACCCTCGTCTCCTTGGTCGCTCTCGTCGCTCTGGTTCTGGGAGGCCTTCCGGCATACGCCCAGGTCGGGCAGTCAGAAGTGGAGATCGTCGATATCAATGGCTCTCGTTACCCGGACGGCGGGCAGACGACGATGGTCATCGAGTTGCGCAATCTGCCAACCGATCTCGATCCATCCCAACTCGAGATCACCGCGAATGGCGAGCCGGTAACCGATCTCGAAGTGACGCCTTTGGTCGACTCCAGTCTCCCTGTTGGCGTGGTACTGGCCATTGACGCCTCAGGCTCGATGTCTGGTGGCCCGATTGAGGCCGCCAAGGCGGCAGCCAAGGACTTCGTCAGCCAGGCCCGACCTGAAGACCGGATAGCTCTCATCACGTTTGCCGATGAGGTTCTGGTGATCTCCGGGTTCACCAGCAACACACAGGAGCTGATCGCCCGCATCGACAGCATCGAGGCCGGGGGAGAGACCGCTTACAACGACGCCGTCATCAAGGGTATCGAGCTCTACGAGGCCGCATCGGCAAGAAACCTCCTCCCCAACATGATCGTGCTCACAGACGGTGAGGACACGGTCTCGGTGGCGACACTCGACGAGGCGGTCGCAACAGTGGCGTCCAGCGACGTCCGGGTTTTTGGAGTGGCTCTGGAATCGCCCGACTTCAACCCGGATCCGGTCGAGCAGATCGCTAGGGCGGGCAACGGACTGTTCCTGTCAACGCCAGATCCCGAAGAGTTGTCGACGCTCTACGACGAGATCAGCAGGGAGATCAGCAACACGCTGGTAGCCCGTTTCACCTCTCCGATCAGCACGCCGGGAGATGTCGAGTTCGCCGTTGCGTATCAGGGCTTGACCGCCGGCACCACGTTTGCCGTTTCCGGCTTCGCTACGACGACAACTGCGACCGCGGGTCCGACAACCACCACCACTCTGGCGCCGATCACCACCATCGTCGTGGAGGGCACCTCGCCCCTCGACAGCCAGACTCTGATCCTCATCAGCGCAGCCGGTCTTGGCCTGACCATGTTCCTGTTCCTGGTGATCCTGTTCGGTCGTGAGGATGAGGATGATTCGAGCCGGTTTGCCAAGAGACTTCAGGCGTACGGAGGAAAGGGCAGGCCGCACGAAGAGAAGAGATCGTTCCTGGAGCGGATTCCGCTACTCAGCCGATTCACCGAGGCCGCCGAGGAAGAGGTCAAGAAGAGAGGCTTGCTCTCCGGCGTCAACTCTGCCCTGGAGCAGGCCAACATTCCGATGGCCCCCGGCGAGGCGATTCTCGCAATGATCGGCCTGTCAGCCGTTGGCGGCGTGTTCGCACTCGCTTTCAATGGCCTCGTCTGGGGCTTGATCACGTTCGCTGGCCTACTGATCTTGATGGTTTTCCTGATCAACTTCGCCGGTGGTCGAGAGAGGAAGAACTTCGAGAAACAACTCCCCGACACGCTGACGCTGATGTCGACGTCCCTCAGAGCCGGGTACTCGCTTCTCCAGGCGATCGAAGCTGTCAGCTCGGAGGCCCCGAACCCGACCGCTCGGGAATTCAGTCGAGCTATCGTCGAGGCCCGTCTGGGGCGCACGGTGTCAGATTCACTGACCGGGATCGTGGAACGGACCAACTCCGCCGACTTCGATTGGGCGGTCATGGCAATCGATATCCAGCGAGAAGTCGGTGGAAACCTCTCCGAGGTGCTCGAGACCGTCGCCGAAACGATGAGGGCTCGCAACCGACTCAAGGGCGAGATCAAGGCTCTCACGGCCGAGGGTCGAATCTCTGCGATCGTTCTCGGGTCGCTGCCCCTTTTCCTGTTCGCCTTCCTCTGGTTTTCGAATCGGGATTACCTTCTGCCGCTCATTGAATCAGAATTTGGCCTCATGGCCATGGGGGTCGGAGTAATGCTGATGACAGCAGGGGTCCTGTGGCTCAAGAAGATTGTGAATATCGAAGTATGAATTTCCTCGGATCACTCGGAGGTGGGTTGCTGGCAGTAGGGTCGGTCTTCCTACTGGTGCTGTTCGTGATTTTGTGGGTGGGGGCAGGTGTGACTCGTGCCCGCGAGGACATGGCCGATCGTCTCGCTCACTATGGTCGCGATCAGGTTGTCATGGGGGCTCGGGAGGACCAACTGGCCAAGCCTCTGGCTGCTCGCACCGTCGGCCCCCTCTTTCTGAAGTTCTCGAGTTTTCTGAAACGCTTCACGCCGGCCGGATACTTGGAGAAGATACAGCACAAGTTGTTGCTCGCTGGGAACCCTGGGAACCTCGACGCCCCGGCATTCGTGGTGATCAAGTTGCTGACCACGGCCCTTGGTCTATTCGCGGCTTTCTATCTTCTTGACTTCGGAGCTGACACGCTACAAAGGACTGTGCTGTTCGGCATGCCTATCGCACTTGGCTTCTTTGGCCCCAACGCCTGGCTTCAGCGGAAGGTCGACGACCGGAGTAAGGCCATGCTTCGGGCGCTTCCCGACCTGCTGGACCTTCTTGTGATCTCAGTCGAAGCGGGTCTTGGCTTCGACTCGGCACTGGCGCGGGTAATAGCGACTGTTCCCGGTCCGCTGTCCGAAGAGTTCTTCAGGATGCTTCAGGAGACGAGAGTCGGCGTCAGTCGCCGCGATGCGATGCGCCATCTGATGGATCGGACGGATCTCGACGAGCTGCGATCCTTCATCCTGGCGATGATCCAAGCGGAAGCCTTCGGTGTGACCATTGCTCGCGTCCTTCGGGTGCAGGCCGATGAGATGCGTGTCAAGCGTCGTCAGCGTGCCCAGGAGAAGGCGTTCGCTGCTCCTGTCAAGCTTGTCTTCCCGCTTGTGTTCTGCATCTTCCCCTCGCTGTTCATCGTACTTCTCGGTCCAGCAGCAATTCAGATTTCGGGCGCTTTCGGCGGACTCTGATGAACAAGGCGTCTATGGCGCCGTCACGTCGGGTTTCAGTGGCCCACCTGGCGCTATTGGTGCCGTGGGTGGCGCTGGTCATCGCTGCATGGTCACCACTACGAGATAATTCGTTTCTGTGGCACGTTCGGGCCGGCACCATCCAACTGGACGGTGGCCAGGTGCTGACAGCCGATCCGTTCTCATTCACGATGCTCGGTGAGCAGTGGCTGACACAGAGTTGGCTGGCCGATCTCCTCTATGCCTGGTCCGAAGGAGTTTCAGGCATCGGATTCGTCGCGCCAATGCTTCTCTTGGCAAGCAGCATCACCATGGTCGGGATCGGACTGATCGGATACCGGACATCTCAAAGCGTGATGGCATCGGCGATCGTGCTCATCCTGAGTTCGATTCTGCTGACCAGCTTCCTGGTCCCCAGACCGGTGATCTTCTCCTTTGCGTTGT
>JAPUJM010000172.1 GCA_027296205.1 Actinomycetota bacterium | reverse complement strand
ACCGCCGTGGAGACTCCCTTTGGTCTGCGGCGGGTCACCTACGCCGACTACACGGCGTCGGGCAGGTCTCTCTCTTTCATCGAGGACTACATCCGGACCCAAGTGCTCCCCATGTACGCCAACACTCACACCGAGACCTCCGGCACCGGACTGCAGACGACACGATTTCGTGAGGACGCCCGTGACATCATCAAAAGCTGCATCGGCGCCAACAACGACGAGCACGCGGTCATCTTCGCCGGCAACGGGGCCACCGGTGCCGTTGATCGGCTCATTGGCATCCTCGGATTGCGTATACCCGACTCGCTCGAGCAGGAATACCACCTGGGTGACGCCATCCCCGCCAATCGTCGCCCGGTGGTGTTCGTCGGCCCCTACGAGCACCACTCCAACGAGCTTCCCTGGCGGGAGTCGATCGCCGACGTCGTCGAGATCAACGAGGACTCCGACGGTCAGATCGATCTCATCGAGCTCGAAGGACATCTCGTCGAGTACGCCGAGAGACCACTGAAGATCGGCTCGTTCTCGGCCGCATCCAATGTGACCGGGATCATCTCCGACACATCTGCAATCTCGCAGCTCCTTCACGAGCACGACGCCCTCAGCTTCTGGGACTTTGCCGCTTCGGCGCCCTATGTCGGCATCTCAATGGGATCCACCGAGGTCGATGACCGTGACTACAAAGACGCCATTTTCATCTCGCCGCACAAACTCATCGGAGGACCAGGATCACCGGGTCTGCTCGTCGCTCGTCGCGACCTGCTCACCAACGCGGTTCCCGCGGTGCCTGGAGGAGGAGTCGTCCAATACGTGTCGCCAGATCACCACACTTACATCGCCGACCAGGAGCATCGGGAAGAGGCCGGCACTCCCGCGATCATCGGCTCGATCCGAGCCGGGCTCGTCTTCAAGCTCAAGGATGAGGTTGGCCCCGATCGGATCCGGGGGCTGGAACACCACTTCATCCGGCGGGCCATCAGCTCGTGGGGGACCAATTCGAGCATCGACATTCTGGGCAACCCCGACGCCGAGCGGCTCTCCATCGTCAGCTTTGTCATCAGGACCGAGGACAAGGTGCTGCATCACAACTATGTGGTCGCGCTGCTCAACGACCTGTTCGGAATCCAGGCACGCGGCGGGTGTTCCTGTGCCGGGCCCTACGGACACCGTCTCCTCGGAATCGACCTCGAAACCAGCAAGCAATTCGAGGATGTCATCGCCACCGGCTGCGAGGTTCTCAAGCCGGGATGGGTGCGACTGAACTTCAACTATTTCATCTCGGAGAGCGAATTCGAATACATCGTCGAGGCGGTCCACATGATTGCCTCGGACGGCTGGCGGCTGCTCCCCCTCTACACCTACGAAGCGGAAACAGGTGTCTGGAGACACCGCGACGGACTACCCAGACCTCCGGCGAGTCTGCTCGATGCCGATTTCAGCGGCTCGGAGCCCGCTCCCACGACCGTGTCGCTGGACGCTCTGGATGACTACATCGAGGTGGCCAAGAGGATCCTGAGCGAAGCGCCACTCGACGACGGGATCGAGCAGACTCTCTCCACCCAAGCAGAAGAGCTCAGGTGGTTCCCGACACCAACGGAGGCAGGCAAGTGACCAATCCTGTCGACAACCCGAGTGCCGAAGACGTGTCCCGTTGGCATCGCACCTTCGCCCCAAGAGCGTTCAATCACACGTGGACCCTGCTCGACGAGACCGAATTGACCCGTGAGCAGGAGGAGGAGATGCTCGCCTCCACGTTCGCCCAGCGTCATCACTGGTACAAGGTTGGAGAGCCGAAGAACTGGGCGGTCGCCGACTGGCAGGTGTCGAGAGTGGCTGCCGTGCTCGGCTACGCCGACCTCTCGCGACGGTTTGGTGAAAGATCCCTCGAGCTCGCCAGGGAGCACGACCTCGGACCTTTCGTGACCGGTTTCGCTCACGAGGCCATCGCCCGTGCTGCGGCCGACGTTGACGATGTCGAGACCTTCACAGAGCATCTGGAGATGGCGAAGGCCGCACTCCCCGAAATCGAAGATTCCGGGGAGAGGGAGGTTCTCGCCGCCGACCTCACCGAAATGAGCGAGGGCTGAGCGGAGAGGGAGAGCCAGACATGACGGCTGCCGTCTTCCTGAGCGCGACCGTCGACAGGACGGAAGAGGAAGGTCTCGGTCTCCGTCGGCTGGGCCGGGCCGTGTATCCGCCTGAGGAAAGCGCGGAATGGCCAGGCCGACACCTGGAGTGGGCCGGATCGCAATGGGACATTCGGGTCGTCGCGAATGGTGGTGACCTGGTGTCGTACACAGGTGTTTTGGTGCGGAGCGCCAACCACAACGGACGCCCGGTGCAAATAGGAGGGATAGGTGGCGTCAAGACTCACCCGACCGCCCGGGGTCGCGGATATGCCGCCATGGGGCTGCGTCGGGCTGGCGAGTTCTTCCGGAATGACGCAGAGGTCGACTTTGCTCTTCTCGTCTGCGATCCGAGCCTGATCGAGTACTACTCACGGTTCGCCTGGAAGGAGTTTGAGGGACGACTCCAGACCAGCCAGCATGGCGAGACGGTGGAGTTCGTCTTCAACCGGGTCATGGTTCTCGACGTTCATACCCCGGCGCCTACCAACGGAACCATCGATCTGCTGGGCCCACCCTGGTGAACCTCGGATAACACGGTCCACGCCCGCCCTGGGGCGAACCTCAGGTTGTACGGCCGGTTTCCGGGTCGAACAGCCTCGGGCTCGGGCTCACGCGCCGATCAGCCGGGTTCGACGCTGATCTCCGTCGCCTTCACCGAGAGCCAGACGTCCTTGTCGCCCTCCAGGCCAAGCGCGTCGACGGCCGCCGGCGTCACCTCGACGGCCAGAGGCAGAGGTTCGCCGGTCTGCAGTCGGACCCTGTCACCGAAGTGCTCGATCCGAACGACTGTGGTCCTCCACACATTGCGCGGGCTTCCTTCGGGTTGCCGGCGATGAACCGAGACTGCCCGAGGGTGAATCGTTGCCAGC
>JAPUJM010000171.1 GCA_027296205.1 Actinomycetota bacterium | reverse complement strand
AAAGCAAAGAACCCGGCGACGACCAGGCCCGGCATGATGGCTGGCATCGTCACATGCCGAAAAACGTTCAGCGGACCCGCGCCAAGCGTCCGCGCTTGTACCTCAAAATCTTCGTCGTAGTTCGCAAACACCCCTGCCAGGATGAGCACGGCGTATGGCGCAGCTGGGATGAGGTGGACGAGCACGACACCCCAGAAAGTCCCAGAGAGACCCAGACGGATGAACGTAATGTCGAGGCCTATCCCAACGGCAACCGCCGGCACCAGCAATGGCGTCAACACGAGGAACTCGAGGACCCGTCTGCTGCGGAAGGATCGCAGACCGAGCACTCTCCCGGCCGGCACCGCCACCAGGAGCGACAGGGCGGTCACCGTCGCGGCCACAGCAAAGCTCCATCCCAGGGCTGCCCAGGTGCCTCCGTCGGTGGCGAGCACGATGCTCCACGCACGGGTGCTCCACTCGGCTGGGACCAGCTGTGGGAAGACGTACCCGCGGGCGAATGATTGGATGACCAAGGGAACGAGCGGAAGCAGGATGGTGGCGAAGATTATGAGGACAGCGATCCGACGGACCACAGGCCGTCGAAGCCGTCGCGGCTCACTCGGCGTTCGCAATGGCGAAGGCGAGGGCAAAGGTGAAGGAGAAGGCGACGCTGGCCGATCCGTCCGCTGGGTCGCGGTCACGTTCGTTCTCCCCGCAGGACTCGGCGGACCAACGTCAAATAGGTGACCGCTGCCCCCATCACGACAAGCGACATGACCACTGCCAGAGCCATCGCTTCCGGGCGCAACGCAAGGTCCACGTTGGTGTGGAGCCGATAGGCGAGCACTGGAAGGGCGCTCGGAAAACTCTCGCCCAGTAGCAGCGGTACTTCGAACGAGCCGAAGGCAAACGCGAAAACGATCACCGAGATCGGCGCCACCGCTGGTACCAACAGCGGCAAGGTGACATGACGCAACCGTTGCCACGACGACGCACCCAATGACGCGGCCACGCTCTCGTAGTTCTCGGCAACTGTTCCCAGCACCCCGAGCGCCACGATGGCGACAAAAGGGGCGTCCTTCCACACGAACTCGGCAACGATGCCCAGCGCAAACGGGTCGTACACCAATGCCGGGAAGTCAGAGGGGGCGTCAACTACCCCTATTGAGTGGCCCAGTCGAGCGATCAGACCACTCTGGCCAAGGAGGTGAACCATCGCTAGGGCACCAATGACATGCGGAATCGGGAGGCTGAGCTGGAACAGGAACGCCGACCGCCGGCTCGCCCGCCAGATCCCTCGAATCCCCAGCGCCATGGCGATACCCAATACCGTTGACAGTAGGGCGGCCATGAAAGCGATCCGTGTTGATAGCAGCAGCGACAGCCAGAACTCATCGTTGCCGAAGAGCGATCGGTAGGCGTCCACGTTGAAGCTCCGCAAACCGATGAGCGGGAAGTACCCAAGGCTTTGTATCACCGCCAACATGAACGCCGCGGCAAATAGCGGCACGATCACCACCAGGGCAGGCATGAGCTTGAGCCACGTGTAGTCGCGGATCAGAAGCGGCGCGCGGCGCTCCGGGTCAGCCCGCAAGCCGCGATTGCCGGATGAAGACATCCCAGTCGTTTTCCAATCTCAGCGTGTACTCCTGATCCACCTCGGGAAGTCGAACAGCTTCGAGCCGGTCGAAGGACACGGCCGCACCGCCCAGGTTGTCCATCACTTGCTGCAAGGCAATACGGTCTTCGCCTTGGACGAGGTCGAGGGAGATGGCCGGCCCATCCCCCCACCCGTTGGTGGGGTCGAGCTTGGCAGCCTGCAATTCGGGCGCGAGCACGAGGTTGGCCAATACCATCGCAGCTTCTGAGTCGCCAGCATTGGTCGGTATCGCCAGGTAGTGAAAATCGCCGATAGTCCCGGTGTCGAAGACGAACGGACGGGCTGTGGCCGGCAGAACACCGGCGTCGATCTCAGCTTGGATGCCTCCCG
The DNA here is from genome assembly GCA_027296205.1 of Actinomycetota bacterium. Lineage (GTDB taxonomy): Bacteria > Actinomycetota > Acidimicrobiia > Spongiisociales > ZC4RG35 > SZUA-217. Next base: position 3,025 of record JAPUJM010000171.1, on the reverse strand, counting down.
GCAGCTGTGTGAACGTGAAGTCAACTTCGCCGTTGGCAAAGAGAAGGTTCAGACTGGCGATGTCCGGCGGGAAAGTCCGACCCGAGCGCCACAAGTCGGGGTTGATATCGGTGAGGTAGTCCCACAGGCCGGCGGAGCTCTCGGCGAACGCTGTTTCATCCAGCGAACCGAGCCAGGGCTCCACGCCACCCGTCAGCTCGTAAAACGCCTGCTTGATGAACCTCGTCCCATGGAAGGCCGGCGGCGCCGGATAGGTGAACCGCCCAGGATGGGCCGCGATCCACTCCCCCAGCTCGATGTATGAGCGAGGCAGGCTGTCCTCGTCGATACGGGCGCTGTCGTACACGAACTGGAACTGAGCGCTGCCCCATGGGGACTCGGACCCATCCACGGCAAGCCCGAAGTCCCGGTTCACGGCAGCCGAATCCCAGTCGACGAATCGTGCGTTGGGTATCTGAAGAGACCAGTCCCCTACCAAGGCATTTGCCTGTCGAAGGGTGTAGAAGTTCTCGCCGTTGATCCAAATCAGATCAACAGAGCCACCCTCATTGCGACCGGCCTGCAGTTCGGCCAGGACCTTGTTCACTGCATCCACGGTGTCTGCAACCGGAACCCGGTTCAGGGTGATCCCAAACTCTTGCTCCAGGATCGGGCCGTAGGTGCGATCGACAAAACGGTTGATCTCGCTACTTCCGCCCCACATATAGAGATCGAGGGTTTGGCCGCGGGCGGTGTCGAGCACTGCTTCCCAGTCGCCAGGGGTGCTGGTGGGGTCGGTTGCGGATTCTCCGCGGGAGCAGCCGACAGCCACAGCTGCAAGCGCCACTATGAGTAGCGCCAGCCTTCGAAGCTCTGCGGGCCGACCCAGGAGTCGGCCAGGATGGAGCGCACCGTCCGTCTGCGGGGTTGCCCGGGCCGTACCGAAGGACATCGTGGACTGCCATTCGCCTGATCAGTTTGTCCAATTCACGCTACCGCGAGAGACGCCATACGGTGGAAGGGGCAACGATGCACAACGACCTCGGCGGCGCATCGGTTTTGTTCGTACACCTCGATATCCGAGCCTTAGAGGCTCCGCAAATAGGGCGCGACCCGGTCTCTATCGGCACGGCCATCTGCGGAGCCGTGGCCCGAGCGGCCCGCCGCGAAGCGGCAAGAGCGGGAAAACAGCTCCACTTCTGTCGAAACGACCGGTCACCTATTGGTGCGCGCTTTTATGACCACAACGCGTGACGTGGGATGCGATACTTGGCGTCCTGCCCGGCGCGAGGAGAGAGGGACATGGCCGAACACCTTGTCGGGACCGTCAGCCACTACTGGGGCAAGTTGGAAGTTGCGGGCATCGAGTTGTCCGCTGCGCTCGAGGTCGGCGACACGATCCATATCGTCGGGCATACCTCGGACTTCACCCAGACGGTCGACTCGATCCAAATCGAGCAGGAGACGGTCGAGTCAGCGAAGGCGGGTGATTCCATCGGCGTCAAGATGAAGGAACGGGCACGCGTCAACGACCAGGTTCTCACGGTGACTCCCGACTGATCCTCGGTGCGCCTCTTCCCTATTTGTCTGGGACGATCGCTTTCATGTCGGTGGCGGTTGGTGGACGGTGGCTGTCGGTCGACACGGCCAAGCTGAACGAGCGGAGCGCTTGTAAGACCATCCACTGGATCGAATCGGTCGGCAGGACCAGAAGGCGGTCGAACCCCGGTGAGCCGACGGCCGTGCCTTCGGTGACTGACACCCGGTTCTCTTCCTCGTGTTTTTGGCGCTGGTCAGGCCTCGCCGACGGCGGGAGTACTGCCGATCAAACAGCGCTGCGATCCTCCCCGGCGGGCATGTGAGTCTTGGCCCAGGTGGCGAAGTCGGTGAACGGCTCGGTGGAGACCTGTTTGGCGAGTGCGATCTTGTTGTCTGCGTCGGGACCGAAGTAGGTGTACTCCTCGAAGTACCCAAACATATCTCGGATGCCCCATGGATCCTCTGTTGCCTCCGAGTACGCCAGGTCATGGCCCTGGCTCCTCAGGGTGTCGACGATGTCATTCCAACTCATGAGCCCGCCGGCGAGGGACAGGTGTTGTCCGCGTCCGACCTCGTCCGGGTGCTCGAACGCCCCGGCGACGACGTTTCCTAGCTCATTGATATCGCCTACGTGGATGCCCCGTGCGTCCGGCCTCATCGGCACCGACCACGTAGGGGTTCCGCCGGGTCCGGGTTGCGGGACATACATCGGTCCGGCGAGGTTCTGGTAGTAGAAGGGCGGTTCCACGAAGGTGAACCACTTGAAGCCGGCAGCTTCGACGACCTGGTTGACCCTTGCCTTGTTGGTGAAGTGGGCAACGTTGAACGCGCCGTTGGAGATCTCCGCGACGTTGGGAAGGGTCGACCAGATGAAATGGTCTACGCCTGCGGCCTTGGCCGCCTCCACCGCGGATGTGCCTTGGGCGACTTCGTCGGTATCGGGGGCCGCAAACGAGTTGGTGTTGGCGAACACGCCGTAAGCGCCCTCGAATGCCGGAGCCAGGGTTTCGGGGCGTGTGAGATCGGCTGCTACCACCTCATCGGCCAGCCCCCTGGCCTTGTCGGGATTGCGGGTCAGGGCCCGAACCCTGAACCTTCCTTGGTCCTGGAGGGCGCGAACGACGCCTCCTCCTTGAGCTCCAGTCGCTCCGACAACGGCAATGGTCTGGGTTTCTTTCTCGGTCATGGGTGCCTCCAATGGCTCGGTGTTCGTCGTTGTGGGTTATAGCGAGCACTGCGCTTGGATCGACGAGGGCACCGCTGGAGGGCATTCATGCTGCAACGGCCACGACGGAGCCGATGAGGCTGGACACGACGCCGTCGAGGTGTCGATTGGCGGCCGGATCCCAAAGCACCCCGTCCTTCAGCACCGCCGTGGCGTGCGGCAGCGCGAACTGCTCGGCGATTACCGGCACTCCCATGTTCTCGAGCGTGGCTCTGAGGACGTCTAGACCGTTGCGGCCTCCCATCCTCCCCGGAGTGGCACTACCGAGAGCGATCGGCCTGA
>JAPUJM010000170.1 GCA_027296205.1 Actinomycetota bacterium | reverse complement strand
GCTGTTTGCCTTTGGCATCTACGGCCTATTGGTGCGGCGCAACATCGTGCTGATCCTGCTCTCGGTGGAGTTGATGCTCAATGCGGTCAACATCAACCTGATCGCCTTCGAGTCCATATGGGTCAGCCCGGAGGCGATAGGCCAAGTCTTCGCCATTTTTGTGATCACGGTGGCGGCGGCGGAGGTGGGTATCGGACTGGCCATTGTTTTGATGATCTTCAGGAACCGCAAGTCCGCCAACGTCGACGACCTGAATCTGATGCGGTGGTAGGCAGCTTGAATTGCCGGCCGACTCTGCCCTCGGCGACCTGTTGGCCCCGAACCGAGGGCGGCGTTCGCGCTCTCGCAGCCTCGGGCGAGCAGACGCCGGTCGGCCGGGGCTGCCGCTCCGCTGAGATGTCCTCGAGATGTTGACCCGCCTAGCCATCATCGCTCAGGAAGGCGAGCACAGCGAGATCCTCGCCGGTGACGGCGGATGGTGGGCCGACACCGCCGGGATCATGCTGATCCTGCCGTTTGTGGCGTTCCTTCTCATCCTGGCGTTCGGGAAGAAGTTGAGGCACAAGGGCGGTGAGATCGCCGTAGCCGCTCTGGCCGTCAACCTCGTCTGGGCCACGGTCCTGCTCCTGATGAACGCCAACGGTGGGGTTCTCGACCAGACCACATTCGAGATAGGGCGCATCGGCAGTGGTCTTGTGTTCGAGTTGGGATGGGTCGTCGACGGTCTCTCCATCTTGATGTTCTTCCTGGTCAACTTTGTCGGCCTGATCGTCTTCGTCTACGCCCTCGGCTATATGAAGGGCGACGTCCGGGTCGACTGGTTCTTCGCTGCTTTCTCCTTGTTTGCCGGGGCGATGCTGGTTCTCGTCGGTGCTCCCAACCTGATCCAGCTGATCATCGGGTGGGAGGGGGTCGGTCTGGCCTCGTATCTCCTGATCGGCTTCTACTGGGAGGACATCGCCAACGTGAAGGCGGGCAACAAGGCGTTTCTCGTCAACAAGGTTGCCGACGTCGGGCTCATCCTTGGCGCCATCCTGGTGGGTGTCTCCATCGGCAGTTGGGACTTCGGAGCCATCGATTTCGCCGCCTTCGAAGGTGCACCCGAACTTGCCGCCGTGGCCAGTGTGGGTGGTTTGCTCTTTTTCTTTGGTGCGATGGGCAAGAGCGCCCAGGTCCCGTTCCATATCTGGCTGCCCGACGCCATGGCCGGTCCCACTCCTGTCTCCGCCCTGATGCATGCAGCCACCATGGTCACGGCGGGGATCTACCTGATGGCCCGGATGTTCCCTCTCTTCGAGTACATGGCCTCGAACGTGCGGGTCGTGATGATCGTCATCGGGACGGTCACGTTGTTCGGAGTGGGCCTGCTTGCGATCGTGGCCGACGACATCAAGAAGGTCCTCGCCTATTCGACGGTCAGCCAGCTTGGTTACATGATGACGGCCATTGCCGCCGGGGGGTACACCGCCGGGATGTTTCACCTGTTCACCCATGCCTCTTTCAAGGCTCTGCTGTTCCTGTGCGCCGGCTCGGTCATCCACTCGGTTCACTCCAACGACATGAGTGACATGGGTGGGCTGCGGAGGTTCATGCCCACCACCTTCTGGACGTGGGTCGTTGGTGCTCTGGCCCTATCCGGCATCGGTCTGTCGGGTTTTTGGTCCAAGGACGAGATCCTCGCCACGATGGGGGAGCAGGGCCTCGACGTGGTCCTTTGGATCTCCATCGCCGGCGCGTTCGTCACCGCCTTCTACATGGCGAGGGCCACGTTCCTGACCTTCTTCGGGACCTACAAGGGTGATGGTGAGCCACACGAATCACCCAGGATCCTCACTGTTCCCCTGGTCTTGCTGGCGGTGCCCGCCGCCTTCGCCGGATTCCTCAATATTCCCGGCCTCTCTCTGCCGCGACTCAGCAATTTCACCGAGTGGCTGGCGGTTCGCCTGGTGCCCATGGGGGATCCCCATGCCGAGGCGATCAACTTCGGTCTTGCCGGCATCGGGTTGGGGGCGGCGATTCTGGGAGCGTTGATCGGCTGGCTCATCTATTACCCGGACGCAGAGACCCAACTGGAACGTGATTCCTTCGAGATTCCGGTTCTTTTCCCGCTGCTGCGAAGGAAGTACTACATCGACGACCTCGCCCTCGGAATGGTGGCGGTGATCAAAGGTCCGCTTGCTCGTTTTGTCGACTGGACCAACACCTATGTCATCGATGCCATCGTCAATGGTGTCGGCGGTCTGGTGAAGATTCTCGGCGTGTTTGTCTACGACACCCTCGACCAGCGTGGAGTCGATCGTGTGTTCAACGGTTTGTCGGCAGCGACCGACGGTGTCGGGTCGGTTGTCCGTAAGTGGCAATCCGGTCGGGTGCAGCAGTACGCGGCTGCCTTTGTGGCGGGCGCATTGATCCTGGTAGTCCTATTCGTGTTTGTGTTGATCTAGGAGAGGCTGAGAGCAATGGAATGGTTTGAGACCTGGGGGTTGACGTTGACCGTCTTCCTGCCCCTAGTTGGCGCCCTTCTGCTTGGGTTCATACCCGGGGAGAACGAGTCAGCCCTGAAGATAACCGGCTTGGCGGCGACGGTTCTGGCGTTCGTCGCCTCGTTGGTCCTGATCGGCCAGTTCGACTTCTCCAGTAGCACCTACAACACCTACCAATTCGAGGTCAGCGAGACCTGGATCGGGGCAATCGACGCCAACTATCACGTAGGCATCGACGGGATCAGCCTTCCACTCCTGGTCCTGTCCACGTTCGTGGTGGTCCTCGGCGTCATCTACTCCTGGAACCATTGGGACGAGCCCAAGAATCCCAAGGCCTTCCTGATCCTGATGATGATCCTGGCAACGGGCATGAACGGGACGTTTGTGGCCCTCGACCTGGTGCTGTTCTTCATCTTCTTCGAGATCGTCCTTCTCCCGATGTATTTCATGATCGGTATCTGGGGGGACAAGACGCCGAGAAAGGTTCCTGGCTTCGCCAAGGAGTTCGAGACCAGGCTCTACGCCGCGATCAAGTTCTTCCTGTTCACGCTTTTTGGGTCGGCCTTCATGCTTCTGGGATTTCTGGCCCTCTACTTCGAGTCCGGCAAATTTGGTGAACGCAGCTTCGACATTCCCCGGTTGACCGAACTGGGCGCAGGCGGCGCCTTCACCGGCACATTCGCTTTTCTTGTCTTCGGGGCGATGTTTCTCGGCTTCGCCATCAAGGTGCCGATGTTCCCGTTCCACACCTGGCTGCCCGACGCCCACACCGCCGCCCCAACCGTGGCTTCGGTGCTGCTGGCGGCCATCCTCTTGAAGATGGGCGCATACGGTGTCATTCGGATCTCACTGCCGATCCTTCCGGATGAGGCGGTGACCTGGGCGCCGTTCATCGCCATTCTGGCGGTGATCGGGATCATCTACGGCTCGCTGGCGTGTCTTGCCCAACGCGACATGAAACGTTTGATCGCCTTTTCCTCGGTAGGGCACATGGGCTTTGTCATGTTGGGAATCTCCACGTTGACCGACATCGGCATCAACGCGGCGATCATCGGCATGGTCGCCCACGGTCTGATCACCGGTCTCCTCTTCTTCCTCGCCGGATCCATGCAACACCGGTATCACACCCGGGAGATGGCAAGGCTCGGTGGCAACATCAAGCTGATGCCGGTGTTGGGTGGGATTTTCGCCTTCACCGCCATGGCATCGCTCGGACTGCCCGGTCTCGCCGGTTTCTGGGGTGAGTTTATGTCGCTGGTTGGCGCTTACAACCCCCTGGCGGGTCTTTCGCTGGGCCTGTTCCGCACGGCAATGGTCATCGGGGCGATAGGCACCGTGCTCACCGCCGGCTACATGCTGTGGATGCTGCAGAGAGTGAATCTCGGCGAGCCAAGCGACGAGTGGGAGGGTCGGGAGTTCCATGACGTCGACCGATTCGAGCTCACTGCATGGGTGCCCATGATCCTGCTGATCGTGGTGATCGGGTTCTTCCCGAAGATCATCTTCAACTCGACCACCGACGTTGTCACGTCGTTGGTGGACATGGCGTTCAGCTCTGAGACCACAGCGTCGATCGCGTCGCAGATAGGGGGATAGGAATCGCCCGTGACCTTTGAGATCGACTACCTAGCGCTCTCGCCGGAGCTGATTGTCATCGCCACGATGGTGACGGTGCTGGCGCTCGATCTGATGTTGCCGAGGCCCAAGAAGTACTGGACGGCGACGGTCGCGGTGGCCGGAACCGCGCTCGCTCTGGTACCGCTTGCAATCCTCGCTTTCGACGGTGAGGTTCGCTCGATGTTCGATGGGTCCTATGTGGTCGACGAGTTCGCCCTCGTTCTCAAGAGCCTGTTCCTGGTGGCGGCATACATCGTTTTCCTGATGTCCCACAACTACATCGAGTCGGAGCGCTACTACCAAGGGGAGTACTACTTCCTCTTGCTGGCCTCGGTGCTCGGCTCGCTGGTGATGGCCTCGTCGCGTGACCTGATCATTCTTTTCATCGGCATCGAACTGGTGACCGGCCCCCTCTACATGCTGGCCGGATGGAGAAAGGGTGACGTCAAGTCGAACGAGGCCTCGATGAAGTACTTCATCATCGGGATCCTCTCGACGGCCATCCTCCTCTACGGCATGTCTTTTCTCTATGGCTTGACCGGCGAGATCACCTTCTCCGGACTGGCCGAGGCCACCGCCGGCATGGCCGACGAGCCGGCGCTGATCATGGCGGTTCTCCTCGTGATCGTCGGATTTGGATTCAAGATCTCAGCGGTGCCTTTTCACTTCTGGGCTCCGGACACATACGAGGGTGCCCCAACTCCCATCACTGCGTACCTGTCTGTCAACTCGAAGGCTGCAGGCTTCGTTGCCATGTTGCTCGTGATGTACCTGGCGCTTCCCGGCGTGACCGACGTTTGGGGGCCGGCACTCTGGCTGCTCGCCGCCCTCTCCATGACCATCGCCAACCTTGCGGCTCTCCGGCAGACCAACATCGTCAGGCTGCTGGCCTACTCCTCGGTGGCTCAGGCAGGCTTCATGTTGGTGCCTTTCGCCGCCGCCGGTGTAGCGGGCGCTGATCTGGAGGAAGCCTTCGCGGCGACTGTCATCTATCTGGTGATCTACGCATTGATGAATCTCGGTGCTTTTGCCGTGGTCATCGCGGGCGCACGGAAGACGCGATCGGGCGAGTTGTCGGCATGGTCCGGCCTGGCGCGGGTGGATCCGAAGCTCGGCGTTCTGATTGCCGTCTTCTTCTTCAGCCTCGCCGGCATCCCCCCGCTGGCCGGCTGGTTCGCCAAGTTCGCCATGTTCCGCTCGGTGATGATCGCCGGCGGGACGGCGACGGTGGTGCTGGCGGTGATCGCTGCGATCAATGCCGTGATTGCCCTCTACTACTACGCCAAGGTGGTGAAGAGTGTCTGGCTGGACGACCCGATCGGCGAGCTCGCCGATGATGTCGAGCCTGTTGGCTCGCTGAGTCTTGCTCTCGGAATCACGGTGGTCCTCACTGTGGTCATTGGATTCCTTCCCGCCCTTGCCACATTCGCCGGTGATGCCGCCCGGGTGATCGCCAGCGGTTCCTAGTGCCCTCGGGACACTGGGAGCCCGCTGAGCAACGGGATCAGTCAGCAGACGCCTAGCGCTTCACTTTGCTTTTTCTCAGCGCCCGATACTCGCGATCGAGAATTGACCACAACGAGTGGTCAACCCAGTTGCCCCTGATCAGCAACTCCTCACGAAGCACCCCTTCTCTGGTGAATCCGAGCTTGTCTGCCACGCGATCAGAGGCGTCGTTGCCGATCGCAATCCTGAGAACGCTCTTATGATATCCGAGGGCGGCGAATCCCTCCTCGAGAACCCGATCGACCGCCTCTGTGCAAACTCCCCTGCTGGTCTCATCACTCCTTATCCAATAGCCGATCTCGTAGATCTTGCCGAGTTTGGACACAGTCCACAGTGAGATGTTTCCGATGTGCCGTCCCGGGTCAGCTTTCAGCCGGATCGAATAGTCCCAGGCGCGGTCTTCTTTCCATGCCTGGACCGATTCGCGGATGAAGGCGGTGGTGTCGCCACTCGTGTAGTCCATGCGAGCCCATGGCAACCACTGGTTCAGGTCCCCGAGTGACGCCCGGATGGCGTCGTCGAGGGTCGACGCATCCTTCCGGGTGAAGCGCTGGAGGATCAGTCTATCGGTCTCGAGGTGGGGCCTGGGCACCCGGTCAGGATATCGAGGCACTTAGTCTTGACAACCACACATGTGGGACTCGATCAAAGTCGTAGACAGTTATCCCGATGGGGATCAGCCGATGGCGGCTGTTCTGGCGCCTCTCTACGAAGACGATGACGGGCAAGTGAGGGTCGTGCTCACGAAACGCCCGGACTCGATGCCAACACACGGGGGTCATATCGCTTTTCCCGGTGGTGGGCCGGACCCGGCGGACAACGGGCCGGTCGACACCGCCCTGAGGGAGGCCTACGAGGAGGTTGGCATCGAGCCTGCCCAGGTGGAGGTGCTCGGGTTCCTCCCGCCGATCGACACCGTCGAGTTCAGTCTTCTCGTCGTGCCGGTAGTTGGCCGCGTGTCGACGCCGCTGGGCTTGGTGCCATCGGAGCGGGAGGTGGCGAAGGTCTATACGCCACTCCTTTCCGACCTGGCCGATGCGAGCCGATGGTGGTCGATTCCATGGAACGAATGGGAGGTTTGGTACTACGACCTCGAGGGCGACACGTTGTGGGGCGCCACGGCGCGGATGGTTCGTTTGATGGTTGGCCTCGAAAAATAGGTCGTTCGGCATTCGAGGTTCCTCACCACGCGGACGTGATGGGTCGAACCCTTGACTAGGTCGATGAGGAGAGTCAGCACCGGTTCGAGCTCTCGCTGCCCGGATGAGAAGCCGCGGATATCGGGTCGGCTTCGGCACATGAGACCGCAGCCACCACCACGTCATCGCTCATCTGGCCACAAGCCGCCAAGAGGCATAGAATCCCCCGCTCGGGGTTATGGGTTCTTCACGCCTACGCAAACGCTGGATTATTGGTGGTGCCCTCTTGGTCGTACTGATCATGGGGGTCACTGTCGCGTTCGCCGCGTCCACGTGGAGCGAGGTGAAGCGGGTCACCATCGATCGACCAACGGAACCGGCATCTGCTTCGGCAGCCCCGGCCGACGACGGTGAGCCGGGTCAGGAGACCGAAGAGTCGGCAAGCGAGGCCGAGCTCGGACTGGCAGCTGCCAATGACGATCTCGACGTTTTTCTCCTCGTCGGTTCGGACTCGCGTGATGACCTCGATGACCTCGATGGGTTTGGCGAGTTCCCGGGGGATCGTGCTGACGTTGTCATTGTCCTGCTGCGCACCGAGACCGGGGCCGCCGTTCTCTCGCTGCCAAGGGATTTGTGGGTCGCCGACGCGTGCACCGGTCGTGAGGCCCGGATCAACGGCATGCTCGAAGGGTGCGGGGAGAAGATGAATGGGCCGACCCTCCTGACCCTTGCCGTCGAGAATCTGATCGGGCAGACGGTCGACCACTTCGCCTTGATCGATCTCGCCGGTTTCCAGGGCGCCGTCGACGCCATCGGTGGTTATGAGATCTGTGTCGAGCTTCCGGTCCGGGACGTGCGAGCAAACCTCGAGCTGCCGGCCGGATGCACGATGGCCTCCGGGGACCAGGCTCTCGCATGGCTGCGCTCCCGTAGCACTCAGGAGCTCACAGAGACCGGCTGGAGGACCATGTCCGGCGTGAGTGACCTTGCTCGCAACGACCGCCAAAGGGAATTCCTCATCGACATGATGGCCAGCCTGTCCAGCTTCTCGAGCCCGCAAGCAGTGACGGCAGCCGCCCAGGCCGTAGCCCCGTTTCTCACGATCGACTCGAGCCTCACCCTTTTGGAGGCCGTCAGCATTGCATGGACCATGCGGGGTTTGAGCAGCGGATCCGTGATCGAACTCAGCGTGCCCGTCTATGAATTTACGACAGAGCAGGGAGCCGCCGTGCTTCTGCCATCAATTCCGGTTGACGAGATCGTTGCCGGGTTCGTTGTCCCCGAGACGGCAGATTCGGCGACTCTGTTGACCGGGTAGGAAGCTTCCAATGAGGCTTCCCCCCGGCCAGATCGAGACAAGACGATTTCCCCTCGTCGGCGAGCGGTCCCCTTCGGATGAGCTTGTCGATCCGAGATCTTGGTCCCTCACGATCGATGGTCTCGTCGAGAGCCAGTTCGCACTGACCCTTGCCGGGTACATGGAACTCCACCACCAGTCGTTGGAATTCGACATTCACTGCGTGACCAGTTGGAGTCAGATTGGCAGCCGATGGTCTGGCGTTCCGCTTTCGATCCTCCTCGACGAGGCGAGACCTTCGGCCGACGCAGGTTTCTTGTCCTTCTCCGCCTTTTCGGATCGCGACCACCACACGTCTCTTCCACTGGATGTAGCGATGCGATCGAGTTGGCTGGTCCACGAGTTCGATGGAGAGCTCCTCACTTCCGACCACGGAGGCCCGGTGAGGGTGGTCACCCCCGGCAAGTACTTCTACAAGTCGCTCAAATGGGTGCGGCGGATCGAACTCCTTTCCGAGGATCGCCTGGGATGGTGGGAGATCAACTCGTCCTATCACAACGTCGCCGACCCCTGGGCGGGTGACCAGCGATTCACCAGCGGGTCGATTCGTCCGGAGCAATTGGACCGGTTCCTCGGAGCGG
>JAPUJM010000017.1 GCA_027296205.1 Actinomycetota bacterium | reverse complement strand
GAGATCGTGTGGAGCCCGCCCATCCAACTCTCGAAGAAGCCACACTTCCTCGAAATTGCCGACATGGCCGACGTCCCACACCAGCGGACTCATGATCGCGATCTGTTGACGGTGGACATCGTCGTAGCTGAGTGGAGCAATCAATTGCCTCGTTCGTCTGCGGTAAAGCTCCAAACCAGCAGTGAGACGACGACGGGTTTCAGCATCGCTGATGCGATCGCCTCGGATATCGGTAGTCATGCGACGCCTTTCAATGCGTGATCAGGCTCGGCCCAGCGCAGAGCCGCCCGGGGGTCGTCGAGCAGGGGAAGGAGATCGTCGGCAGGACTGCGGCCCCGGAACGTGAAGTCCTCGACAAAGGCTTCGCTGGTGTCGGTGAGCTGGACGTCAAATCGTCTCGAGTCCCGTCGTGCCGCAGCCAGGCCTAGTTCAGCGACTGTCTGTGCCATGAGCCTGAGCTCGGGATCATTGAGTCCTTCCGTGGCTGCCGTAGACCAGGTTTTGTTGAGCCGAGACGCGATGGGGCCGAGAGCCTCCATTGCCTGGTCCCTGGCAACCTGGTCGTACAACAATGCACCGGCAATGAGAAGCGGCACGTGCCACCAGCGCTGAGGTATCCCGTCGATGCCGCGAAGCTCGAGTGTTCCGTGTCGTGCACGGACCTCAGCAAAAAGCGTCGTGAGGTGGACATCTAGATCGGCCGGGGTCGGGCTTCCCGCCGTCGGATGTCCTTCCTCAACCCAGTCTCCGAAGGTCCAGCCCCTCCGACCACGGGTGGTCACGCCATTTCGCTCTATATAGATGACATCCGCTTTGAGCACCCGCTCCAATATGTCCCTGATCGGGTCAACCTCATCAATCCGGCCCCAGTCAGGAAAGCCAGTTCGAGTGGGGTCGAGCGTTTGCCATGCCCTCGCTCTGAGTGAGCGAACCCCTACCGCAGGACTCGAGGTGAACATTGCAGTCATGACTGGCGAGATGAGATTGGCCACCACCCAACGCTGTTGACGGGTGACGCCCCTTCCAGCATCGAGACTTATCTGAAGTGAGCAGGTGTTGCGCATCATCACCGCTCCGGCGGGTCCTCGAGAACCGAAATGCGCTGCCATCGCCTGGTAGCGGCCTTCGTCGAGCTGTTGGGGAATGAGTTCTGCGTCGTTCCACGGATCCACCCCGAGACTGAGTAGACAAACCTGATGCGACCAAAAGCCGGCACGAACCAAGTCCCACACCGCCTCGAGCTCGGAAACGACCTCGAGCGGGGTGCCACTTGGTGCGGTGGCGTGTTCAATCTGGGCTCCGGGCTCAAATGTGATCCTGCCGCCCGATCGGGTGGGGTAGGCAAGCCGCTCCTCTGATCGCTCGAGAACCTCTGAATCACTAGCGGCCACCTCGTCGAGCACGCTCAACACCGACGGATTGCCGTCGCGCAGCCGGATTCGACCCTGAGGCTTCCCCTCACTGACAACAATGGGAAAGGCTTCGGCCTCGACACCAAACCGATCTGGACGATCGGTTTCAGGCCACACGGACTCCGCGATGCAGGCTTCGACGCCGGCCACACTGGTCAGGCTTCGACTGGGGTCATCGGTCAACTTGCTCACCCTAGGCTTTGAAAACCAGTAGAAGCGTTGAGACATTCCGTTCCGTACCTCGGAAAAGCGCATAGCCGAACCTCGTCTATCCGCATCGTTGGATCTTGCGTAGTCTCTGCGATTCATCATGAGTGACTTTCACTACGAACCGCTCAGCTATCTGGACTCGTCGTTCCTCGCTCTCGAATCCCGAACCAGCCACATGCATGTGGCTGCCGTCGCCCTGTTCGACGCATCCCCACTCAAAGGGGACGACGGCGGGATCGACATCGAAAGAATCCGGGCCCACGTCAGGTCCAAGCTCCAATACATCCCACGCTACCGCCAGCGTCTCGAATGGGTTCCTTACGACCGACGTCCGGTCTGGGTCGACGACGCCGAGTTCACCTTCGACTATCACGTCCGCCACACTTCACTCCCCCGCCCGGGCTCCGACCAACAGCTGAAGGAACTCGCCGGTCGGATCGTCTCGACAAAGCTCGACAGAACCAAGCCCCTGTGGGAGATGTGGGTGATTGAAGGGATGAGCGATGACCGCTTCGCGCTCATCGTCAAGATTCACCACTGCATGATCGATGGCCTCTCCGGTGTCGACCTGACCACCATCCTCCTCAATATCATCCCCGAGGGGGCGATCGAGGAGACACCCGATTGGACACCACGCCCGGCCCCAACACCGACTCAGCTCGCGGTAGCCGAGGCCGCTCGCTTCACGCGAAAGATCCTCGACGGTGTGGCAAGTCTCGGCGAGAAGATGAAAGATGGTCTGAAGATCACGGACCGCACTCTCGAGAAGTCGATAGCGGTGCTTACGTCACTTCGCTCGGGTTGGCTGACGCCGTCGGGCCGGACCCCGCTCAACCCCAATGTTGGACCGAACAGACGATTCGACTGGACCGACATGGACCTGGACGAGGTCAAGGAGGTCAAAAACGCCCTCGGGGGTTCGGTGAACGATGTCGTGCTCGCCACCGCAACGGGCGCGATACGCAAGTTTCTGATCGACGACCGGGACTTCGACCCAACCGACACCGAGTTCCGGGCGATGAACCCGGTGTCCACTCGAAGCGCCGATCAGATGGGCAAGCTGGGCAACCAGATAGCCATGTGGCTGGTCGAGTTGCCGATCGATGAGGAGGACCCTGATACCCGGTACAACCTCATCAGAGGGCGCACCCGCAACTTGAAAGACACCAATCAGGCACTCGGAGCGGCCACCATCGTCGAACTCAGCTCAGGGACTCCGATCACGCTGCTCTCTCTGGCCAACCGGGTGGTGGGCTCGAAGATCCGCCCATTCAACATGACGGTGACCAACATCCCCGGCCCACAATTCCCGATGTACCTTCTCGAATCCGAGATGTTCGGTAACTACCCGATGGTCCCGCTGTGGGCTCAACATGGCATCGGCCTGGCCCTCTTCTCATACAACGGCAGGCTGCTGTGGGGGATCCAGGCGGATTACAACACGTTGCCCGACTCACAGGCTTTCATCGACGCCATCCACACCTCCTTCCAGGAGCTGCGCAACCTTGCATCCACCAGCGGATGACCCGGCTCGACCTGGGCGACGGCCTGCGTCTCCTCCATCAGACGGCGACTGACGAGCACTTCGGCCACGAGTCCCATCTCCGTTTTGCCTGGGCCCTTCTCGACGAGGCGACCAATGTCGAGAACGCGGAGGATGCAGCCAACCTCACGATAAGACACGTCGCCGAAGTTGGGGGCAACCCAGGGAAGTACAACTGCACCGTCACCATCTTCTGGATCAGGGTCTTGGCTCATGTGCGTGAGAAAAACGAAGGCGTTTCAACACTCGATGAGGCCTTCGAGGCCCGGCCTGACCTTCGTGACCCTCATTTGCCGGATCGCCACTGGTCCGACGTGAACAGCGTGGAGGCAAAACAGCATTGGGTCGAGCCCGATCTCGTCCCGATGCCGTGACGCCGGCGCGACCTCGAGCCAACATGATGTTGTTCGGCCCGGATCCGGGCCGTACAACCTGAGGTTGGCGGTTTAGCCGCCCAACACCACGACCAAGAGGCGGCCGGTGGGGCCGTCGACGACGGAGACACCGGTGCGGTCGTAGGAGGGGTCGGCCAGCTCGTCGTAGCCCGAGCCCGATTCGAGAATCCCGTCGAGGGCGCCCAACGACGTCCCGGCCAACGCCACCACCTCACCGCAAAAGACGGTACGGACACCGGCCTCGGTCAAATCTCGGGAACAGTTGGTTCCACGGAAGAGCCTTCCCGAGATGTACATGCTTGCCGCCTTCTGCTCGGCGACCTCGTCAATTCCGTCACTCTGGAGGAGAGGACGGAGACCGAGACCGGTGCGGAACCGGTTGATCTCCTCGACGATCTCGTCGGCCTCGTCCCTGACCTGTCTGACCTCGTCCGGGGCCGCCGGCGGGATCGACAACTCCTGGCCTTCCTCAGGCACGGCCCGACTTGTCCCGAAGATCGCCTGAATCGAAGCCAAGGCGCCGAGAACGTTGTCACCGGCCAGACTGTCGAAGAGTTGCTGAGGAAGCGCGCCAGGACCGGCAATCGCCTCCACCACCGACGACTCCTCCAATTGGGTCTCCCATTGGTCCGGGATGGGAAGAACCCTCACGACATTGACCACCACCAATACGAGGGCAACCCCCCACGCGACGGCAACTGCCGCCCCGCCAACACGGTTGACCATGTTCAACCCCGGGAGGCTCATCACTTTCGACAGATAATGGGCGGCGACACTCAAAGAGACGCCAAACAGCACAAAGAGGGCGATACCAGCCCCGATACGAGCGACTTCGGGGGTCACGCCGAAACTACGTGTGAGGAAGTCGCCGAAAGGGGCGCTCAACTTGAAGGCAATCCAGAGACCCGCCACCAGACCCACCAGGTCGAGGATCTCTCTGACGAAACCACGCAGCCAGCCGCGCACGAGCAGTGCGGCAAGAATCAACCCAATGATGAAATCGAGCATGTGGGTTACTGGCTACCAGGTGTTGGCTAAGCGGCGTGGACAATCCGGATTCGCATCCGTTTGTTTGCCTTCCCCTTTGACTCCGTCTTGACAACCTCGATCTGGCCCACTTCGAGGGTGGAGGCAACATGGGTCCCGCCGTCTGCCTGCCGATCGAGACCCACGATGTCGACAATCCTGATCTCCCTGACGAAGTCGGGGATCAGATTCACCTTTGTCCTGATCAAGTCGGGGTCCTTGAGGGCCTCCTCGCGCGCCATGAGTAGGATCTCGGTCGGATAGCCCCGCACCAGCTCCTCATTGAGCCTGCGCTCGACTTCCCGGCCGAACTCCACCGAAATCGAGTCCAGCTCGAAGTCCATACGTGCCTCTCCCGGCGTCATGTTCCCACCGGTCACCTTGGCCCCAAAGTCACGGAACACCACACCGGACAAAGCATGAAGGGCGGTGTGGGTCCGCATGGTCATGTACCGTCGCTCCCAATCGATCACCCCTTCGACCGGAGTGCCAGGGTCGGGGAGAGCCGATCCTTCCGCTACGACGTGAAAGGGCAATCTGTCCTTGCGCACGGTGTCGATCACCTCGGCTGATCCGCCGTCCCAGATGATTGTTCCGACGTCGCCGGGTTGTCCGCCGCCTCGAGCGTAGAAGACGGTTCGGTCGAGGAAGAGCCCACCCTCGGTCACTTCGATAACTGCTCCCTCGGCCCGGGCCAGGTAGGCGTCTTGGGGTGCGAGTTCTTCTGTTGGGCCCTGTCCTGGCATGACTGCCGCTAGAGGCTATCTGGACGTGGACTCGTCGGGCACGAACCGCTCGCCATGGCCGGGGACTATCACCGTGGCTATTTCGAGGACTCTCTCACGACCACGGTGGAGCCCATCGAGATCCGTTGCCAGAGGGTCATCGTGCGGGGCAGTCTGATACCACCACAGGTGGGTCAAAGCCACCACATCGTCGCCATCATCGACAATCGTGGTGATGTCCTGGGCGGTGTGCCCCGGCGTCTCCCAAAGGGTAACGCCATCCGCTACCTCAAACCCCTGAGCGGGACGTGAGGTCCAGGTGTCATTCTCATAGATGGCCGAGTGGTCGTGGACACGGGCGTTGGGAAACAGGGCAATGTTGATGGTGTGGTCGGGGTGATGATGGGAAATGATCACATCTGTGATGTCCTCGACCTGGTGGCCGAGTCGGGCGACGGGATCAAGGATGACCGATCTTGTCTTCACCATTCCAGGATCGACCACGATGAGAGCCCCCTCGGCTTCGATCAGTGAGACGGTCGATGCGACCCGCTCCCCTCCATACCCGGACGTGAGGACATGAACCTTGGGCATCGAGCTAGGAACCAGAAAGAGGTATCACGGCCACGGCCAGAACCCGTTGACCCGTCAGGTCCTCGTACCTGCCAGTCTCGACAGTGTCGACAACGATGATGCCGCCTGCCCACGGGACGATCACGAACCTCGAATCGGACGACCACGTGATCTGGGAGGGCACGGTCGTGAATGGTGCATGTATCACTTCGCCCTCTCCATCAAACGGCAGCACCTCGAGCCCGGATACGCCGACGACCGCCAACTTGGTTCCGTCGGGTGAGATCTCGGCAGCTCCGGCCCCACCGATCGAATCCAGGGAAGTGTCCAATGCGCTCACCACGCCGGAAGCGGAAACCAGCATCAACCCATCGTCGTCGACCACGACTCCAAACGTTGGGTGGGAGTCGAGCGCTATCCCCTCATGGGCCTCCTTGAACTCGCCGGTTGACGTGAGGAGTGTGACCACTCCCGATTGGTCCTGAATCGCCCAACCCCAGTCACCCCACGCAGCCACGTCCCCTTCGATCCCCACACCTCGCGTGATCAGGTCAGGATCTCGATCCGGTCCTACAACCCAAAGAAGCCACTCCCCATCGACGAGTTGTGTGTATGAGAGAAGCGCTGACTCTTTGTCGTGCCACGAAAAACTGGCAAC
>JAPUJM010000169.1 GCA_027296205.1 Actinomycetota bacterium | reverse complement strand
GGAACGATCGTGGGGCTAGGCCCTGAGGCGAGCTGTCAGCGGATCGATGCGACGCGTATGGTTGGCGCTGCAGGCGGGACATCACTCGGGCGGAGTGGAGGACCATGCACATCGGTCGAAGGCTTGTGCTTGTTGTTCAGTGTTCGTAAACGGTGGCAACGGTCCGCATTGCCTCCACCGACTCGGCCAGCACCTCCTCGACCTCGGGCAGTGTCTCCCCGCCCGACGTTTGCGCCAATTGCGCGGCTTCTAACGCGAGCAGGACGCTGCGCTCGGGGTCGATCTCAAGATCCCGGGTAGCGCATATGTGCCGATATGGGCGGGTGCAAGCCGCCGCTCAATATGTGCCGTTGTCGGGCGTTTGCTGAGTCGAGCGGGGACGGTCCAGATCGGAAGTTATGTAAAGGTACGGGGATCGGTGTGTGATTGGACGGGTGTGGCATTGGTTAGGGGGTCGGTGTCCGGGGTGTGGCTTTGGACGTTTCTGTCGACGTTCCCGGATTGGGGTGTCAGGATCGGTGGGGATCTGGACAGTTTCTTGATGAGGGAGAGAGAGGAACGATGGCTCCCACCGCTGCGGTGCGGTTCACCAGGGTATACGAGGCGCACTATGCCGACGTGTTGGCGTATTGCGCCCGCCGGGTGAACCGCACCGAGGCGGAAGACGTAGCCAGTGAGGTGTTTGTGGTGTTGTGGCGTCGCATGGATCGGTTCGAGGATGAGGCACCGTTGCCGTGGCTCTATAGCGTGGCGTATCGGGCGATCTCGAATCGGCGACGCGGTGCTCAGCGCAGGCTTCGTCTGAGCGAGCGGCTCCGCGGGTTGGGCAACGGTGAGGCGGAACCCGCTGAGGACGTTGTTGTGCGCCGCGAGCAGGACCGTGTCGTACTGGAAGCCATCTCTAAGCTCCGTCCCGCCGACCAGGAGGTTCTCCGCCTGGCCGCCTGGGAGGAGTCCTCTGCCCCGCTGATCGCAGAGGTGGTGGGGTGTTCGGTGCCCGCAGCCGAGCAGCGCCTCCACCGGGCAAAGAGGCGGTTGGCCAAAGTCCTCTCTTCTCCCTTCGAGTCCATCGTTCCCGCTCCAACTATCAAGGAAGGAGGACGGCGCACATGAATGCCGATGCCGCTTTCGCTGCTTTGCGTGAAGCCAATCCGGTGCCTGACGCTGCGCGTTTCGAGCAGACCCGCAGCAACAGCGCCGCCTTCCTTCAAGCGACTATTGAGAGGAGCGAGCACATGACCAAGACCGTAAAGAACAAGCAACAGACCCGGGTGGAGCCTGAGCCGGAGGCGACCGGACGTGACCCGGTGGGGTTGCCTCGCCGACGACAGGGCGGGAGAGGCCCGTTGGTTGCGATCGCCGCCGTGGTGGTTGTGTTGGTGATCGGAGCTGCGGCGGCGATCTTGACCCTGAGCGGTGACGGCGGAGACGACGTCGTTGCCGCCTCACCAACGACGCCCGGCCCGGTCACCTCCTTTGCGGACATCGCAGGGACGATCTACCAGCGCCAGAATACCGGTCCCTACTTCGTCTCCTTCTTTGAGGATGGGACCTATAACTACTCGTCGAACCCAGACTTGGTCGTGGACCGCCCGTCTGGCGTTTTCCAGACCAGTTTTGAGGATACGAAGATCTTGATAACGACGGCCAATTCGTTCTGCGACCAACCCGATCAGGGCGGCACCTACGAGGTCCTCGTCCTGGAGAACGGCAACCTGATGTTTGTGGCCGTCGACGAGGATTCGTGCGGGCTGCGTTCGGGCAACTTTTCGAACACTGAATGGGCGCCCATTCCGTAGGTCGGGATGGTGGTGCGTGTCCGGTTCTCCTGGAAGCCCTCGGCTGGGTGCTCTGCGTCGGTCGATGGGGGGACCGGACATGTAGTGGATCGATAGCGCGAAGCCGTCACCAATCCGGCACAGCACACGCGCCAAGGCGGTTACCGCACGCGCACATAACACCCACCACGCAGACGGCATCCTCAGCCTTCAGCGGTAGCGCATATCGGCACATATGCGCTACCTGCCCTCAGCCGCGAACCACGCATCTTGCTCTTCCTGAGGCTCTACAGCGTGAGGAGGAAGGCAACCAGGTTGTCGATGTCTTCGTCGCTCAACAGGAGCTTGTATCTCTGCATGATGCTGCCCGAGTAACCCTCCACGATGTATGCGGCCGGGTCCACGATCGACTCCCGAAGATACTCCTCGGCGGACAAACCGGGGACGCGGTCTCCGGCGCGCCCGGAGATACCCTGCCACGTCGGCGCTCGGTAGCTGGCAGCAACCTCTTCACTGCCGTCCAACGAATGGCACCGCGAGCACTCTCCCGTTATCACGCCGCCGCCGTCGTCCCAAATTTCGCGGCCGCGTTCCGGGTCGCCCACCGTGGCCGCTGGGGCCGTCGTGTTCGCGTCACCATTCCCACAGGCCGTCAACACCAAAAGCACAGCCAGCAATCCAACCCAGATGCCAGTCCATCTGATCATTGACCGCACCCTTGTCAGGTTTTGTCGAACACTTGACCCTACCCAGACAGACGCTCCACAGCAGACACCGCCCTAGTCATCGACCAAGGAGAGAGGCCGCCCATATCGGCACATATGCGCTACCTGAACTGGGTTTCTGGAGGGTCGGATAATGCCGCGAAAAGGTTAATTGCCGGATATGAAGGCCGCAGTTTTCATCGGGCCGGCAAACCGACCACGGTCGGTCTGGGCATCATCGCGAGCCGATGTCAGGGAGCGGTGCAGGTCGCAGAGAGTTCGTCAGCGGAGCCTTTGGGACGCTTCTAGCCTCTAGCGCGTGACGCTATACCAGATCGAAGA
>JAPUJM010000168.1 GCA_027296205.1 Actinomycetota bacterium | reverse complement strand
TTTCGGGTATGCGTTGACCCAGGACACCCGGCAACAGAAGTTGTTCCTGATCGTCGGTCCTAAGCGCAGCGGCAAGGGCACCATCGCGCGCGTGCTGACGGCCATGGTCGGGGCAGACAACGTGTGCAACCCCACGCTCGCCAGCCTGAGCACCCCAGCTTGGCCAGTGCGTCGCGCCGCATCGCACCTACCCACTGTATCCATTGTACGCGACGAGAACCTATAATGCGGTGAGGATACATTGTCGGCGTAGGCTTATCTACAATTCGTGGATCGCGTGCCATCGCGTGCCACCCGAGCCGCATCCGCCCCAGCCACGCCGATGCCTTGGTAAACCCGCAGTCTTTTCCCGCCCCGACGACGTGGCATGGCCACCCGGATCTGAGGCGCCGCCGCTTTTAGATCCCGACCGAAGGTCTGCTTCGTGCCGGGATAACGCCGACCCTCGCCCTCGCACCAGGAGCGCCATGCCAAATAGAGACTGTCCACACTGACCTCGCAGTTCGGGTCGACCTCGCAGCGGTCGCGGATGAAAGCACCGATGGGGCTGGCAAGATCTTCCAAGGCCTGAATGTCATCCCCGGCCGATTTGGGTTGGATGAAGTACCCGCGTTCCCGAAGCCGATCCCAGCCGTCCAGCGCCCAGTTCAAGATGCTGGGAAGCTCGGTCAGCAGCCGGTTGGTTAGGCCCAGGTCCTCGCGCCCGTAGAAGTTCTCCGTCATCCTCAGGACGATGAACCGGGAGGCAAGGGCGCCGGAGGCATCGGCGAGCCTAGGCAGTTCGTTGCTCAGCATCAGGAACCGAGTCGACAGCCGCCCATCCCACGGGTTCTTGTATTTCCGATCAATCGTCTGGCCGTCCTCGCCGCTGATGGACAGCAGCCGTTCGGCGATCTGACTTTGGTTTGCATTGCTCCCGAGCCGAGCGTCGCTGATGATCGCGAGTTGCTTGTTGATGAGAGCCTGGAGCCCGAAATTGGTGCTCAGGCTAGCGAGCGTGGGGTTGCACACGTTGTCTGGCCCGACCATGGCCGTCAGCAGGCGCGCGATGGTGCCCTTGCCGCTGCGCTTAGGGCCGACGATCAGGAACATCTTCTGTTGCCGGGTGTCCTGGGTCACCGCATACCCGAAAATTTCTTGCAGGGTCTCGACACTCTCGGGGTCGTCTCCCCACAGGGTGTCCAGAAAATCCAGCCACATCGTCGGCCTACCTGCATCGAGGGAGTAGGCGTAGTCCAGCGCGTTGTGGCTGAAGAAGTCGGGCGTCGCCGGGATGAGGTCACGCTTCCGGATGTGGAGAAGCCCGTTGGCGCAGGCCACCAACTCGCTCGGTGGCGGCCCTTCGGCACCGTTAAGCCAAACCGGGGACCTCATGGTCTGGTCCAGGTTCACGGCGGCGCGGAGAGCGTCGGCCACGTTCGAGACCTTTGCTGCATCCGGATCGAAGGGGACTTGGTGTCCGGTCTTGGCGTCCTCGCGGGAGGCACCGTCCAAGAAATTGTAGATGTCGGCGCGGATTGTGTTTTTATCGACTGGCGGATAGTGGCTTCCGCTCCAGCTGTAGAAATCCCCGCCGTGGTGGTGGAGGGTCTGCCTTCCATTCAGCGTGTAGTTCGATTCGACAAACCTTCGAGCTGACACCAGGGGCGCGCTCGGGTTCAGAACCAGCCTGTCAACAACACGATTGGCTTCACCGTCCCCCGCCTCTTCACCGCCGGCATCACGGTCGTACTCGCGTATCCGCTCCCGCTCGGCCTCGACAGCCCGACGTAACTCCCGGCGCCGAGTTCCGAGCCCCAGCGCACTTGCGGCAGCCGCCTCGGCCTCCTCGCTCTCCAGACCGCTCATCTCGGCCCGGGCCATCGCCTCGACTATGGCGTACCGGTCGCCGGTATCGATCACCGCCCTGAGGCTGTCCAGATCATGTCGAAGATGGCAGACCCGCCCGCCGTGGGCGAAGCTGTGGATCAACGGGCGCATTCCGTCTTTCCAGTAAAACTTGCCCACGGGCCGGCCGCCGTCGTAGTCGGGCTCGACCGGATCGCGGCACAGACGCCCGTCATACCGTTCCCCGTCCGAGACCAGCACCGCGACGGTCAGGGCATCGCCGTCGTCGAAGACGATATCGTCCTCTCCCGTCAAGACACCATGGTCGAAGAGTCGGTCGGCAATCTTCCGCGCCCGCTTCAGCTCCACACCCTGGCTGACCAGCTTCTCGGCCTTGCGCTTCTTCGCGACGGCTTTCTGACGCTTCAAGGCATCTGCCAGCGCGGTCTTGGTCTTTTTGACTGCCGCCTGGTAGGTCGCTTCCTCTTGGGGTGAGAGGTCGGGCACCGTGTTTGGGTCGAGCCGTTCGCCGTCATAGATTTCCCAGCCCCGGTCCTGCTGGAGGCCGTCGTTCAGATCCGGCGCGGCGTAATCGGGCTGGGTTGGGCGACCAAGCGCAAGGTCGACGAGACCCCGCTCCTGGAAACCACCGCCAGCGTCGACGAAACCCCAG
>JAPUJM010000167.1 GCA_027296205.1 Actinomycetota bacterium | reverse complement strand
TCGGCGGAGAACCGCTGGCGTGCACCCTCTTTCACGGCCCTGATCCCTGTCCAAACCTCCTGAGTCGGATCCATAGGCCTTACGAAAAGGGAGAAGTCGCCGACTTCGTGGCCCGGAGCGATCACCGCGACGGCGTCCGGCTCATCAAAGCCCGTCAGGTACCAGAAAGCGGAGTCTTGACGGAACTGGTGGGGAACGTCGTGGTTGCGAATGACCTCGGCGGCCGCCGGGATGACGGCAAGGCCCTCGGGCCCGATCTCCGCGGTCAGACGGCGGCGGTGCTCTGCATATCGGTCGGACATGAGAGAGAATTTACCCACGCCTCGAATCCAGGTCGGTCAAGACCGTTGGCACTCCTATCTCAGGGGACCGGCTGGAGCTCGACGATGAGCGGGAAGTGGTCCGATCCCATCGCAGGGCCGAGACGACGATCCACAACCGACAGGCTGTCGCTGTGAAGAAGATGATCGATCGGAACCCTCATGAGAAAGGCCGACGAGGCGGGGAAGCTGGGCTGCAACCCAAAACCGAGTTGAGAGTTTCGCAGCGGCGCACTCGCCATGAGGTTGCGAAAGGGCCAGGACCACGGAGTTGCGTTGAAGTCACCCACCACCATGAAGGCCCCTTCCTGGTCGGCTGCCCACGTGGCGGCGAATCCGAGTTGGGCGTCCCTGAGGTGGGCACGATTCTCCTCCGTGGGCGCCAGCGGGTGAGTGGACAGCACACTGATCCCTTCTGCCCATCCGGTCGGCCGGTACATGATCGAGACAGCGCGGGGCTGATCCTCGGCAAACCCATAGGAGATGGCTTCCACATCCTCACCTCGAACCATCACCAGGGTTCCGAAGATGAGGTTGTCCGAACGAGGTCGAATCACCTCATAGTCGAGGTTCGCCGATTCGATCGCCACCTCCCAGGGCCGGCTTGCCTCGTGGAGCAACACCAGATCAGGGTCGACCGCCCTGATGTACTCGATCACATCCGAGTAGCTCTCGTTTGTGGAAAGAAGGTTGAAGGACATCACCCGCAGTGAGGGCAAGTCGGGGTCGGCCTGACCGGGTGATCCAGCGTAAAGGGGAAGGACGAACACCAGGTTGATCGCGGCGACAGCCAGCACTCCATACCCGATCCGTCGCCACTTGGACGTGAGCACGACCAGGCTCAGGACGATCAGGCCCACCACGTATTGCGCCCGGAAGTTGGCAAGGACGTCCAGCCACCAGACCCATCGCCCGGCGAACGCGGCGAGGGACACCAGGGCCAATGCAACCGCCGGGATTGCGACCAGGATCACCGGGCAAGGCTAGAAGCCCGCTCCTGGGGAAGTCGCAACACCGGGGTCGGGGACGCCGTTGTCGATGGCCCACTCTCTGACTATCCGGTAGGCCTCCTCTGCCGAGTAGGGGCCGTCATCGATGCGCTTCTCGAGGAGGATGCCCATGATCACCCCCACCCGAGGACCGGGGTCGATGCTCAGGTAGGTCATTATCTGATTGCCGTCGAGGGGCGGCCGTAACCTAGCCAGCTCCTCACTCGCAGACAGGTCTTCGATCCTCTCCTCCAAATCGTCGATGAGTGACCGGATCGCCTTTTCCCGACGCTGATTGGCCGTGGTGACATCACATCGCACCAGCTCGTTGAGCATGTCGAGGAGATCACCGGCGTCGCGCACATACCGTCGGACGGCAGAATCGGTCCAGCCCAGTTTGAGGGTATGCGGCCTCAGGTGAAGAAAGACGAGCCGGCTGACATCGTCGACGACGCCCTTCGGATAGCGGAGCGCCCGGAGCCGATGTCGGGCCAACCGGGCGCCGACCACATCATGATGATGGAAGGTCACGCCGCCAGACCCATACTCGCGGGTATCGGGCTTGCCCACATCGTGCAGCAGAGCGGCCAACCGGAGCACGAGATGAGGTGATGCCTTGTCGACGACCGCAAAGGTGTGGGCAAGCACATCCTTGTGTTTGTGCATCGGGTCCTGCTCCATGGCGAGAAGCGGCAACTCAGGAAGAAAGTGATCGGCAAGACCGGTCGCCACCACCATGTGCAGCGCCTCGCCGGGCGTTGGAGCGAGCAACAGCTTCGACAGCTCGTCTCTGATCCTCTCGGCCGAGATGATCTCCAGGCGCTCCGCCATCGTCCGCACGGCAGCTACGGCCGACTCTTCGGGCGCGAAGCCAAGGATGGCCTGAAACCGAAAGAGACGGAGCATCCTCAGCGGGTCGTCACCAAACGAGACCTCGGGATCGAGGGGTGTCTTCAGCAACATGGCCGCCAGATCGCCAAGACCTCCGTACGGGTCGACCGGGTCGAGCTCGGTGATCGACAGGGCTATCGCATTCACCGTGAAGTCTCTGCGGCTCAGATCTGTCTCGATGTTGTCGGAGTAGGTGACGACGGGCTTGCGTGAGTCGTCGTGGTACACCTCGCTCCTGAAGGTCGTGATCTCTACCGTGTGGCCATCCTTCTGGGCTGCAATGGTCCCGAACGCCTCCCCTACTTTGTAAACGGTGTCAGCCCATCCCTCCAGCAGTTGGGCTACCACGTCGGGGCGGGCACTCGTCGCGAAATCGAAGTCCTCCAGTGGACGTTGGAGAAACGCGTCCCTGACCGATCCGCCCACCAGGTAGAGCTCCTCACCGGCTTTGGTGAAGATCTCGTTGAGCTGTGCGGGCGGGAGGTCCGCGGAAGTGAGGAATTCGAGCCGCTTGGGGATCACGGTGTGGCAGGTTATCGGTGCTGAGGACGAGTGTCCCGTGTCGTCGGTCCGCGCCGACCTCGGCCCTATCCGAGAACGAGGGTTGTCGGGTCAGGCCGAGATGCCGGCAGCCAGGGCCTTTGCCTTCATCTCGTGGGAGTTGCGTGCGTGAGGTAGTGCAGCGTCGATCCCAACCGTGTGGTCGACAATGTGCTTGAGCAGCGCTTGATCGAATGTCTGCATGCCATGAAAACCGCTTTCCTTGATCACTTCGACGAGGAAAGACGCCTCTTCGCCACTCAGGATCCACTCCTGTGATCTTTCGTTGTTGGTGAGGATCTCACAGGCCAGCGTCACGCCCGAGTCCG
Organism: Actinomycetota bacterium; assembly: GCA_027296205.1. Classification (GTDB taxonomy): domain Bacteria; phylum Actinomycetota; class Acidimicrobiia; order Spongiisociales; family ZC4RG35; genus SZUA-217. The sequence goes on along the minus strand of JAPUJM010000167.1, from coordinate 7,072 downwards.
ATGTCTCAATCAGGAGCTGGCTGATGATCGCCTGCAACTGAGCGGCAAGCTGGCTCCGGATCACCGCCTTTTGCGAGTCGGGAAACATCGAAATCAGCCGGCTGACGGTCTCGGCCGGGTCGGTGGTGCGCATCGAGGAGATGACCAGATGCCCGGTCTCGGCGGCGTCGACGGCTGCTCGGGCCGTTTCCGGGTCGGACAGCTCGGAGACCATGATCACATCTGTGTCGTGACGCATGGCTCCCCGGATGGCCTCCGCCATGTTGGGGGTGTCGACGCCGACCTCGCGCTGGACTACAACCGAGCGCTTGTCGGGGTGCAGGACTTCAATCGGGTCCTCGATCGTGAGAATGGCGGCTCCCCGATTGGAGTTGATCCAGTCGAGAATCGAAGAAATGGTTGTGGTCTTGCCGGATCCGGATCGACCGGTCACCAGAACGAGCCCGGATTTGGCTGCGGCGATTTTCTCGACAACTCGGGGCAGACCCAGTTCTTCGATGGTCATGGACCCGGGCACAACTCTCCGCAGGACCATCGAGACCGAGCCACGCTGCCGGAACGCCGACACCCGGAACCGTCCCAACTCGTGCTTTCCGTATGCAAAATCAGCAGTACCGACAGCCTTGAAGTCGTCGGCGGCTTTCGAAGTGAATATGGCCTCGGCGTAGGCCTGTGTATCGGAGGGACGTAGTGGCTCGATACCGTCGAGCCTCTTCAGCTCGCCTTCTATTCGCACGATGGGCGCCGACCCGACCTTGAGGTGGACGTCAGATGCTCCTACACCGACGACGCGTCCTAGGAGATCATCAATCTTGCTTTCCATTGGCCCTTACCGTGTGCTTCCCGCTGGTTATCGGCGAATCCTCCCCGCAGGTTGAGAAGGAAAGGGAGATCCCCGCGCTGTCAGCAACGCCTGCATGACCCGGAACCTGAGATTCGGGTCACACCTTCCAGTGACGGGCGATCTCGCGTGCCGCCTTATCCACCGCGCGTCCGGCGGCTGCCGGCGAAACCCCGGTCTCATCGGACATCGGAGCAATGCCGGCCAGACCCCTCAGCATGGCGACCGTAGACCGTTGCAGCGCCTCCAGGTCGTAGCCACCCTCCAGAGTCGCCACCACCCGATTCACCGGATGGATTTCGGCCACGGCCGCCGTCAGCCAGCCGAAGTCGCTCGACCTGAGCTGAAGCTCCGCCAGCGAGTCATCGACGTGGGCGTCGAATCCGGCGCTGATGAGCACCCAGTCGGGTGCGAACTGGCTCACCACAGGAATCACCAGCTCCCCCCACGCCCGACGGTAGACATCACCGGCGGTGCCCGCCGGCACCGGGATGTTGACGGTGGTGCCCTTTGCCTCACCTGCATCGATGTCCTGGATATGGCCGTCAAACGGATAGAACGGGTCCTGGTGGATCGATACATACAACACCCCGGGGTCGTCACCGAGCATCGTCTGGGTTCCGTTTCCATGATGGGCGTCCCAGTCGAGGATCGCCACCCTCTCCCCATGGGAACGCAGCAAGGCAGCCGATATGGCGATGTTGTTGAACAGGCAAAACCCCATGGCCCGGTCGCGAAGAGCGTGATGGCCCGGGGGTCTCGAGATCGCCAAACCGGTTGCGTCGGACCTTGCCCTCAGCTCCTCGACGAGCGCCCACACACCCCCAGCAGCGGTCAGGGCAGCCGGCCATGATCGCGCGGACACGACAGTGTCCATGTCGAAGGCTCCTCCACCCCGCGAGCAGAACATCTCGATCATCTCGATGTAGGAGGCGTCGTGGACGACGGCGAGTTGACTTCGCTGAATTTCCGGGGACTCGATGTCGACGATGTCGAGGCCGCATCTGTCAACCCCTCGACGAACCGCCAGAACTCGATCGGGGCTCTCCGGATGATTACGGCCCGTGTCGTGCTCGAGCGATGAGGGGTGGCTCGCAACAACGACTTCCATGGTCGTACTCTCCCACACGTGTCCTCCCGGCTCCGCATTGAAGGTGGCTGGCCCGAACCCGTCACCCTTTCCCGGGGGTGGGCTCGAGCCAGTGCCAGGCCATGGAACGACGAGACACCCGATGCCTTTCTCCGACTCGACCGGGGAAGCCAGGATTTTCTGGCGGCTGCCTCCGACGACGTGGCGGAGATGAGCCAAGCCTCCGTGTACTCGCCCCCTTTGTACGCATCATCGACCCGGATATGGCAGAAATGTGGGTATCGAGAAGCTTTTCGGCTCAATGTGATGGAGCGCTCCGTGACATCGAACCGGTCCGGTCCGACCGCGGTGGTCGTCGAGTCCAGGAAACCGAACTGGGACGTCATCATGGAGATCGATCGCCACGCGTTCCAGGGCTTCTGGCGAATGAGTCTTGCCGGATTGACGGAGGCCATGTCCTCGACCGCCCGGTCGGCGATCCTGACCGTTGGCGACACCGGGACCGTGGGGTACGCGATCGTTGGTGCTCAGTGGAACGTCTCCTATTTGCAGCGAATCGCGGTTCACCCCGAGCACAGTGGCAAGAACATCGGTTCTGACCTCGTGAGAGCGGCGCTGTCCTGGGCTGGAAAGACGGCGGCACAGACAATGGTTCTCAATGTCCGTGAAGAGAATGTCCGGGCCCGGAGCTTGTACTCGAAAGAGGGGTTCGCATCCACCGGCACCGCGCTTCGAATCCTCCGATACGAGATCTGAACTGCTGGGAGTCTGCTGATCAATGCGCGGGCTCCTAGTGGTGTCTCGCCACCAGGCCTGCTGAACTAGCAGCAATGCCGGCTGCGATACCCGACAGGTTCAAGCTTGAAATGCGGCTAGGCCGCGATGGCGACATCGAGGAGTGGTTGGCGACAGACACCTCCCTGGATCGACCGGTTCTGGTGCGAAGCCTCGGGCCCGAGACGACGTCGAAGAGACGACAACAGTTCGTTCACCAGGTTGGTGACGCCGCCAAGGTCGCCCACCCCCATCTCGCAAGGGTGTTTGCCGTAGCCGAGGTGGATGGTGGCGCCTACTCGGTCTCCGAGTGGACCGGGGGCTCCACGGTGGCCGATCGGGTCGAGGCGTCCCATCCAATCGAGCTACCCGACTTCTTGCCCAACGCCGCCGGGCTTGCCGGCGCACTGGCCGCACTTCATGAGATCGACGCGACGCATGGCGCCATCGACCTCTCCGCTATTTCCTATTCGGCTGCCCACGCGGCAAAGCTCGGCGCGTTTGGCAGAGAGCCTCGCACCGATACCGGCGGCGATGTGAGAGGGCTTGCAGCTGCACTCGAGTCGGCTCTGACCGGGTCACCCCCGGGCGGTCCGCCGCCATCTGAGCGAATCGACGGTCTCTCCAGGACCATCGATCGCATACTTCGCTCGGGTCAGTCGGGCGACCTCACTGCCTCGGAGTTCGAGAAAGCCCTGATCGCCGCACCCACCCCCCGCTCGCCGGTTGCCGAGCCGCGGATTGCCTCGCGACGTCTCATCATCTCGGCGATCTTCCTGGTAGTCGTGGCCATCGGCCTGGTGGCCCTCGGACGTGTCGTCTCCGGCGGAGGTGAGCCGATCCTCCCAACTCCGGTCACAACCACCACGCCGTCGATGACGACGACCGAGCCACCGCCCTCGACCACAGGACCTGTCAGTGAGGTGGGCATTGAGAACGTCGCCACCTTTGACCCTCATGGGGGTGGGGGCGAGAACGACGCTTCGGTGACCAATCTCGTCGATGGTGACACTGCGACCTCCTGGCAGACCGAGCGTTATCAGGACCCTCTTGCAGGGATCAAACCCGGTGTGGGAGTGACCTTCACGATGAGAGGGACCCCCGCCCGAATCCAGCTGATCGAGTTGAGCGTCGGAACTCGATTCGAGATCCACTGGTCAGATGCCTTCTACCCACAACTCGATGAGTGGGCGCGGATCGCCGGCGCTCAGGCTCCTCCCGGAGCGACATTCGTCGACCTTCCACCACGGGAGGGTGGTTTCTGGCTGGTGTGGCTGACCGACTTGCCTCGTCACCCCGATGGGTCCTTTTATGCCTCGATAGCAGAAGTACGATTCCTGCCGTGACCACCGCAGCCAAGGACGCCGTTCTTCTGGCGCGTGTGGCCGACGGAGATCACGAGGCCTTCACCGAGGTCATGAAGGCCCATGAGAATCGGGTTTTCTCCGTATGTCTCCGAATCATGGGAGACCGGGAAAAGGCTCTAGACGCCACCCAGGAGACCTTCCTCACCGCATTTCGCAAGGCTCACCAGTTCGAAGGCAAGTCCACGTTCGCCACGTGGGTGTATCGCATCGCCGTCAACACTTGCTACGACCAGCTGAGAAAGCAGAAGAGACACCCCTCGGAGCCAATGCCCGAGCATCTCGACCCCGCCGATCACCGCGCCCACGAGGCGGTCGAGGCCGCTGCCATCCGACCGGAGCTTCAGGAGGCTCTTGCCTCACTCCCGCCAGAGTTCCGAAGCGCCATCGTCCTCTCCGACATCGAGGGGATGTCACTCCCGGACGCCGCACAGACGCTGGGCGTGCCGGTCGGGACAATGAAATCCCGGGTGTTTCGGGCGAGACGTCTTCTGGCTCGATATCTGGGGAACCAAAACGCGATATGAGAGCATCAAAGGAAGTGCATGCGTAAACACGAGATCGAGCTGATCACCGCTCTCGCCGAGGGAAGTCTCGAGGACGAGACCGAGGCACGCGCCCTCATTGAGTCGTCCGAACGGGCCCGCACCGAGTATGAGGCTCAGAAGACCGCTCTCGATGCTCTCGCATCCGTGCCTCCGGCAGTACTGACCGACATCGAGAAGGCGGCGCTGCACCGGGACATCTGGACCGAATTGAGCGTTCTGCCCGTCGTCGCTCAAACACCCACGCCCTGGTACTACCGCTGGTCGTATGCGGCCGCTGGCCTGTTCGTCGTGATCGGCATCGTCGCGGTCCTCAACACCGGTACTTTCTCTGCTGACGATGCAACTGCTGAGCAGTTGGGATCCTCCTCGGAATCCGCTGCCGAGACGACGTTGGCAACCGGGGCGGACGATGGGGGTGTCGAAGCACCGGCGGCCGTGGAGGAGAGCGCCGATGCCGGCGAAACGGGCGTTGTCGATCCGGTCGTCGGCTTCTTCTCAGAGCATGCCTCACAGCTTCGCTCCGGGCAGTTCAGCACCGCCCTTGCCGCCACGGAGGATGATCGAGAGGCGACCGTCAACGAGTACTCGACGTGTCTCGGTCGCGCCGGCCTCGACGACTACGAAGCCCTGGGAGAAATCACATTCGATGAAGCCGAGACCTACGGCTTGGACCCCGAGACTCCCTATCTCGTCGCGATACCGACGGGCGTTTCAATCGATGAGAGCACCCCGGTCGCGTTCGTCGATCTTCTCACTTGTGATCTGATTCACCTCGACGAGTGACCCCGGCTCGCTGGAACGTGTTCAAACGCAACTATCCTGACCGTCACATGCACGAATACGCCATCAAGTTCGCCGACCTCCTCGAGCAAGTCGCCCAAAAGGTCCGAGTGATGACAGTCGACCGGGTCGCCTATGGCATCAAGCTCACCGGGCTGGGAATCCTGGCGTTCACCATGGCGTTCACAGCTTTGACATTCCTGTTGTGGGCGATTTTCGGCGCACTGGAGATTCCGCTCACCACGGCAGGAGCGTTCGCCGTCTTAGGAGCCCTGCTTCTCGGAGTTGGTGGCTACTTTTGGTTCAAGAGGGTCGAGGACGAATGATGCACGAGAAACTGGTGATCATCGGATCGGGTCCAGCAGGGCTCACTGCCGCGCTATACGCCGCCCGCGCCGATCTCAACCCGATCGTGTTCGAAGGTGTCATGGCCGGCGGCCAACTCATGATCACAACCGACGTCGAGAACTATCCGGGGTTCCCGGATGGGATCCTGGGCCCGGAGCTGATGGACCAGTTTCGAAAGCAAACCGCCAAATTCGGGACACGGCTCCATCAGGTCGACGTGACGGAAGTCGACTTCTCGGTAAGACCCTTCAGAATAAACGTCGGCGCCGACGAGTACACCGCGGACGCGGTCATCATCGCCACGGGTGCTACGGCAATCTGGCTCGGCATCCCGGGCGAAGAGAAACTCACCGGCAAGGGCGTCTCCGCTTGCGCCACCTGTGACGGATTCTTCTTCCGCGACCAGGATTTGATCGTCGTCGGTGGTGGAGACACCGCCATGGAGGAGGCGTTGTTCCTGACCAAATTCGCCTCCAAGGTGATTGTCGTGCATCGACGCGATGAGTTGCGAGCCTCGAAGATCATGGCCGCTCGTGCGCAAGCGCACCCCAAGATCGAGATGAGGTGGAACTCCATCGTGACCGAGATTCACGGCGACGACCTCGTCTCTCGAGCAACACTCGAGGACACGGTCACCGGGGAGACCTCAGAAATACCCATCGACGGTGTCTTCATTGCGATCGGGCACAGGCCGACGACCGACCTATTCGTCGACAAGCTGGATCTCGACGAGAACGGCTATCTCATCATCGCCGACGGGGTGGGGACCCGCACCTCGGTCGAAGGTGTGTTCGCTGCTGGGGACGTTGTCGACCACGTATACCGGCAGGCAGTAACCGCGGCAGGAACAGGCTGCATGGCAGCCATCGACGCCGAACGCTGGCTGGCACACCAGGAATGACTTGTCAGTGGGTCAGGTTCACTGAGGTAGATCAAGGAGAAGGAAAGCGACATGGCTGAAATTCGCACCCTCAACGACGGGACTTTCAACGATGAGATCAGCGCCGAGACGCCGATCCTCGTTGACTTCTGGGCCGAATGGTGTGGCCCATGCCGGGTAATTGCACCGGTTCTGGAGGAGATCGCCGAGGAGCAGGATGGCTTCAACATCGGCAAACTCGATGTCGACCACAACCCGCAATCCGCCACTGCCCATGACGTCATGAGCATTCCGACACTCATCTTCTTCAAAGATGGCGTTGAGAAGAAGCGCATCGTCGGCGCAGCCCCCAAGCATCGTCTGCTGAAGGAACTCGCCGAATACATCTGACGGTTCTCACTGCCGACGCAGCACTGGTGCAGGGTCTTCCTAAGATTGGCGACCAAT
>JAPUJM010000166.1 GCA_027296205.1 Actinomycetota bacterium | reverse complement strand
TTGGTGAGTGGATCACTCCCCAGGTAGAAGTGGAAGGGTGACCACTTGGCGTAGACGGCGAGACTCTCCGCCAGCGGCAAGAACGAGAAGGCGAAGAACGCCACCAGGGTCACACCGATCGCCCCATAGGCCGCCACCCGGGTTTTCCCGGTCGCAGCGCTGAGCAGCATGGCTACTCCACCAAACACGAGGCCGAGCAGGATCAGAAGGGCTGTCGTAGCGACGAGGTTGCCTATCGGGATGTCGATACCGCCCAGCAGATTGCCGAACCAGACTCCCAAGAACGTGGCGACCCCTAGAACCACCGAATAGGCGATCATCGACAGCGTCTTCTCGACGACGATCATGGATCGTCGCACTGGGTTGGCCATGAGCAGACCCATCGTCCGGCTCTGCTCTTCACCGGCGATGGCGCGGGAGCCCATCAGGGCGGTGAGAGCGACGAAGGTGGCCGGTCCCATCAGCGCAAAGATCTCCGCCTGCAAGAAGCCTTCCGCCGTCGACATGTCGGCCGAGCCGATCATGCCCAATAACACGTCGGGGTACTGACTGATCATGTCCTGGAACGACTCGGGAAGAAGCGCCCACAATGGGCCCATCATCAGACCCAGGTAGAACATGATCATCGCGCACACCACCAGCAAACCCTGGTGCTCCGATGCCGTTTTGATCGAGATCCGCGAGACTCGGGCCGAGCCCGCAATTCGCTCCACGATCTTTGCCGTCTTCGGGTTGGCGCGCAGACGATCGAGGAGAGTCACACCGGTGCTGCGGCCTCTCAGGTCGCGACGGTTGAGCCCGACGATCGCAAGAGAGAACAGGGCAATCGTCAGGCCTCCAAGGATCGCCATGTGGCCCCAGTCGACTCCGTTGATGACGGGCGTGCTGGCATTGAAGTAGTACCATGGGAAGATCTTGGCGAGGCCCTCGAGACTCTCGATGAACGGCAGGATGCCTGCAACGAGATACGAGACGAGCATGACGGCAACGGCAGTACCGGAGGCCACACCTCTGTTCCCGGTCCATGCTCCGATTGCCAGGGCGAGGAAGCCGTAGAAGAGCGAATTGACGAACATGTGGAAGACGAGGGCGCCAACGTGGATCCCCGTCATGTTCACGTCGAGCAGAGACGGCACCCAGAGCCCGGCTCCCCAGAGGAACAGTGAGGCCAATCCCAGGAGCATCACGATGGAGGCTGCCTTGGATACCACTACCTGGGTGCGACTCCGCGGGTTGCCGAGAAGAAGCCCGAGCGTGCCTTGGTGTTCTTCGCCGGCTATTGCTCCGGACCCCATCGAGATGGCGATTCCGGCAAGAGTCATCGCTCCTATCAGGCCGTAGATCGCCCCGAAGGAGAGCCCGGCGACATCTCCGCCTTCGGGAATCCCCATGAGATCGAGAAACGCCTGGGGCAGGTCGTAGTAGAACGACACGTCGATCTGGCGGTACACCGCCATCCCGCCAAGGAACATCACAGCAACGCTGACAGCGGCCACCGACAGCCCGATGAATCGGTCTCGCGTGGTCTTGGTGAAGATGTTGGCGAACATCGGTTAGTCCTCGTCCCGGTAATAGGTGAGGAAGATCTCCTCGAGATCCGCTTCCTGGCTGCTGATGTCGACCAGGTGGTAGTTATCCGTTGCCGTTTTCAGCAGTTGGTCCATATGCCCGTCGAAGGACAAGACGATGCTGTGCTGGTTGGCTTTGGCCTCGCGTACTCCGGCAACTGCCTCAAAGATCGAGGCTTCGATGTCGGTGTCGAAGAAGAGCTCGACCCGGCGGATTGCCTTCGATCGAAGGTCATCAACGGACTCCACGTCCACCAGTCGCCCGTGGCGGATGATTCCGACGCGGTCGGCGACACGCTGAACCTCGGAGAGGGTGTGACTCGACAGAAACACGCAGCGACCTTCGGCGGCTACCTCTCGCATCATCTTCTGAAACTCGCGCTGCATGAGCGGGTCGAGGCCGGTGCTGGGCTCGTCCATGACAAGAACCTGAGGGCGGTTCATGAAGGCCTGGATGATCCCGAGCTTTTGACGGTTGCCGGAGCTGTAGTCGCCCACCTTGATGTCGAGATTGGTGCTCAACCGCTCGGCCAACTCATCGACGTATGACCAATCCACACCGCCTCGCAGATTGGCAAAGTAGGTGAGGGTGTCCCGACCGGTCAGGCTTGGGTACATGGCGAGGTCACCGGGGACGTACCCGATGTGGTTGCGGAGCTCCACGGCCTTCTCATGGGTGTCCATCCCCAATATCTCGGCACGACCTGCAGTGGGCCGGATCAAATCGAGGATGGTGCGGATCATGGTCGTCTTGCCAGATCCGTTCGGCCCGAGAAAGCCAAAAACCTCTCCCAATCTGACCTCCATATCCAGGTCGATCAGCGCCTTCACCTCTCCGTAGTGCTTGGTCAGGCCCTCGGTTCGGATCGCCGGTGTCATCTGGTCGCTCTCTGCTCGGTGTCACCGGTTGGTTGTAGCTGCTCGATCGCCTGTTTCGTCTGTGCCATGATTTCCTTGTCGAACAGGTTCCCGGAGAACGCCTGGAGCGCGTAGGGCGCCGCGGCCATCAATCCCTCCGCGCTCAGCATGTCCACGCCAAAAGCCTGGGTGAGGTGGTCATGGAGTAGCAGACCACCGAGCTGCATCGCAACCAGTACCGCCGCTTGTTGGCGGGGGTCTCCGTGATACTCGTTTATCAGGCCATTTTCCTGGCCCTCGACCAGCTGCACCGTGACGTCGTCAACGAAGTCGCCGAAGATCCTGGCGGCCGTTTCGCTTCCGGTTCCCAGGGTCCACGCCAGGTAGCGGAGGGCCGGTTCGGCCAATTTGTATGTGGCTGCAATCGCTCCCGACTCCCGGTATGTTCCGGTCTCCATCGCTTCTCGCTTCATCTCCATCGTCATCTGCACCACATGCTCATCACAAGCGCGGTGCAGACCCTCTTTGGATCCGAAGTGGTGGAGGACGAGAGCCGGCGAAACCCCGGCGGCGGCGGCGATGGCGCGGACCGTGGTCCCGGCAAACCCATCCTTGGGGAACCGCTCGATCGCCACATCGCGGATACGGGCCTGCGTGGTGAGATCTCCAGCAACTGAACGCATGTTCAGCATGCTAAACGTTCGTTTAGTCGGGAGGCAAACTGCCTCGGCGGCCCGGTCAATCGGACTCAGGTCGCGGCTACGACCACCTCGACCAGTTCTTCCGTTTCGATTCCCGGTTCGAATGTCATCTCCACATCGGGAGTGACTCCGACACCACCGAAGTCGAGGCCGCCGGGGGTGAGCCACCTGGCGATGGTGAGTTTCAGGGCCCCACCATTGGAGAGGTTGAACCGCTGCTGAACGGTGTTCTTGCCGAAGGTGTTCTCTCCCACGACGGTGGCCAGGCCCCGTTCCTGAAGAACAGCCGACACCACCTCCGACGCCGAAGCGCTGCCCTTGTTGACGATGAAGGTGACCTTCATGCCTTTCGGCACTATTGCCGCCCCGGTGACCGGGTAGGCACTTCTCTCGTCGGGGCTTTGGGTGATGACGACGTCGCCGTCGGGAAGGAATATCGAGGCGATCTCGACGGCCGTGTCGAGAAGACCGCCAGGATTGTTCCGGAGGTCGATGACCAGCTCGTCGATGCCCTGTATGAGCAGGTCGACAACGGCATCCTCGAACTGTTCGTCGGCGTTGCTGGAGAAAATCCGGAGCTGGATGTAACCGACGCTGCCGAAACGCTCCGAGTCGATCACAGGGATGATCACCGCGGCCCGTGTTATCGAGACTTCGAGTGTCTCGCCGTCCCGGTCGATGGTCAGCACGACGTCGGTGCCGGCCGGGCCACGTACTTGCGAGGTGACCTCATCGATTGTCTGGCCCTCGACTGACGTGCCATTGACGCCGATGATGGCGTCGTCGGGCTGAAGACCCGCTGCCTCGGCAGGAGCGCCGTCGATGATTGCGACGATCAGGATGCGACAGGTTTCCGAAGCCACCGTGCACTGTTTGTTATCACCCTCGATGGTCTGGTCTTCGGGGGAGACAAGCGCTCCGATGCCTTCGATCTGACCTTCCTGTTCATCCTCGAGCAGTTCGAGGGCCTCCTGGTCGAAGTAGGCGGAGTTCGGGTCGAGGGCATGGGTGGCCAGGCCGATGACGATCGCCTCGGCGGCTTGAGAGCTGTCATCGGCGGTCGAAGCGGCCACGTCACAGGAGGCGTTGAACTCGTCCGCCGGCACGGCACAGGTCAGCAGGTCCGATGATGTGGTTCCATCCAGGGCGTCCAGACCCTGAATTGCCGCGGCCGCCAGGACGGCGTCGTCGATTTGATCGACATAATGGATCTGGATCAACTGATAGGCCTCACAGACGATGACGACCTGTTCCGGCGCCGACTCGCAGTCGACCGTCTCGATCCGCCGGTCCCCTGTCGTCGTGTCGGCCGTGTCGGTCGGGGGCGACGGTGTGACCGGGTCGCCCGTCGAAATCGTGGCTGCGGACCCACCCGACGAACAGGCGGCTGCGATGACCGCAAGAGCGATGATGAGAAGGGTGAGGCGGCTTTTGATCATGACACAGCGTCGAGGGCGGCCTGCACGACTTCTTCGATGGACATGTCCATAGTCAGTTCGAGATCACGGTCCGGTGTTAGGCCGCCGTTTCCGGCGGTAAGACCATTGGGAGTTGCCCATCTGGCCACCGCGACGTAGAACTCTCCGCCGTTACGCAGCATGAAGGGTATCTGGACGGCGTCTTTACCGAACGTGCTCGTGCCGACAATCACCGCTTCGCGCCGATCTCTCAACGCACCCGCCAGGATCTCTGCAGCAGATGCCGTGCCCTGGTTCACCAGGACGATCAGACGCTCCCTTGTCGCCAGCCCACCTTCGGTCGCCGCGTATTCGAGATGCTCGTCAGGAGCGAACGACTCGAGGACCAAACCACCGCTGATGAATTCTGAAGCCACCTCGACGGAGGCATCGATGAGGCCGCCGGGATTGTCGCGAAGGTCGATGACGATTGTGCCCGGCTCGAATTTGGAGAGGTTTATCAGAGCTCCCTCCACAAGGCTGGGGATGTCGTCCCTGAAGTCCGGTATTCGCAGGTATCCGACGTCGGGCAGAGGGAGTTCCACACTCACGGTTGGGATGATGAGCTCGGATCGTTCGATTGTGAAGGTCAGAAGTGCTCCTCCGTCACGTTCCACGACTAGTTCGACCGATCCCGTTTCGTTTCCTGCCATGGCAGTAGAAGTAGCGGTGAAGCCGAGGCCGTCGACCGGTTCGCCATCGATCTCGACAACGAAGTCGCCTGCTTGCAACCCGGCCTCGGCCGCAGGATTTCCATCAACCACGAAGACGATCTGGAGAGGGCAGGTCGCGGCGATCACGGCGCATTTTGAGCCGACGGCGTCGGTGGCATCGAGGAGAAGACCGACCCCGCCGACGAGGCCGTTGGCGCGGAACGACCCCGCCTGCTCCGGCGGCACGTAATGGGAGAATGGGTCGAGCCCAAGGTCCGTCATCGCAGTGACCGCGGCGTCCACCGCCGGGCCGACAGCGATCCCCGACTCGTGGACCATCTGTGCGAGCCGGGCACAAAAACCTGAGAAGTCTTCATGTGGCACCGCACAGACGAGGATGCGGGGCCGCGGCTCAGTCTCGGTGCGCGTGAATTCCTCGAGACTTCGCAGGGCGACGTCGGCGAGTTCCGAGCTGGGCCATGGTCGATCGACGTGCCATTCCTGAATGAGTTCGTACACCTGGCACATCGCCGAGAAGGTCGCAGGTGGGGAGGCGCAGTTCTGAACTTTGTACGGCTGGCTGTCCACACTGGTGCCTGTCGTGGCGAGGAATGCTGAGGTGGTTGGAGTCTCGCTCGAGCCCCCTGCGGACTCCGCAGCTTGCCCACATGCGACAACAGTGATGAAAAAGAGCGCGAGAGGCTTTCGGATTGCAGCCATTATGTGGATTAGTCGGCAGTTAGCGTCAGCTTCATGAGAACTCGAATCGTTCTTCGATCTCCGTTCGGGGACACCGTCACACGGGACATCGCCGATGGTTGCTGGGCGGACCCGATCGGTGATGCCGACCTCACGTTGGGTGAGGGCTACTGGGCGGTACCCGGTCTGGTCGATGCCCACTCTCATTTGGCAACCAGAGATCTGCCTGCTCCGAAGGGGGGTTATCAGCCGGGTGTTCTCGGTGAGGCCGTCGAACGGGCCAAAGATGCCCTGGCCGCCGGGGTCACTCTTCTCCTTGACAAGGGCTGGTGCGACAAGACTGTGATTGACCTGATTGGCGTTGTGCCCGAAACTGAGCGCCCGGAGATCGAAGCCGCTGCACTAATGGTCGCCGTCAATGAGGGCTACTACCCCGATTTCGCGCTGGAGATTGACACGGACCTGATTGAGTCGGTGGTCGCCGAGCAGGCAGCCATCGGTGCCGGCTGGGTCAAGCTCATCGGCGACTGGCCCCGACGAGGACGAGGTCCGGTGGCCAACTTCACCGAAGATCAACTGCGCCAGGCCGTTCGGGTCGCCAGTGAGTCCGGGTCCCGGGTCGCCATCCACACGCAAGCGCGGGAGGTGCCGTCGATGGCGGTGGCGGCAGGTATCCACTCCATTGAGCACGGTCTCTTTCTGACGGACTCGGACGTGACAGTCCTGGCCGAGCGGACGGGAATGTGGGTGCCGACGCTTCTTCGGATCGAGGAGACGATCGCTCAGCTTGGTGACGGTTCGAGCGGTGGACGCCTGCTCATCGAAGGCCTCGACAATGCCCGTCGTCTTCTTCCTGTTGCCTTCGAGGCCGGGGTACGGGTCTTGGCGGGAACTGATCTTGTCGGCACTCCGGCGAATGTGGCCGACGAAGCCATCAAGCTGGGGGAGTACGGTCTCTCCAACGGTCAGGTCGTCGAGGCGGTGACAACAGCGGGATTCAGCGCCACCGGCCGCAGCCCCGACTTTGCCACCGGTTCCCCCGCGGACGCCGTGTTGTTTCCTGAGGATCCGATAACCAACTTGGAAGTGCTCAACCATCCGGCTGTTGTCATTCGGAAAGGGGCCGTCGTCTGAGACTTGTGCTTGCCTCAGGCTCGCCGCGTCGTCGCGAGTTGCTGAGCTCGCTCGGTCTCGATTTCGATGTCGACCCCCCTGATGTCGACGAGTCCCGACGTCAGGATGAGCCCCCCGGTGTGTACGTCGAAAGGATTGCCGTGGAGAAGGCGCGGGCGGTGGCGGCCGCCGATCGTGTTGTGCTCGCCGCCGACACCGCGGTCGTCCACAAGGGGAAAGTTTTGGGGAAGCCGGGTCACCCCGAGGAGGCGCGTTCGATGTTGCGACGGCTCCAGGGTGACCGTCATGAGGTGTTCACGGGTGTTGCAGTCTCATCATGGGACGGCGGTCCGGTGGTCCACTCCACCGTGGATGTGACCGAAGTGGCCTTTCTCCCTATGACGGACGACGAGATCGCTGATTATGTGTCAACCGGAGAGCCGATGGACAAGGCAGGCGCCTACGCCCTTCAGGGTGCCGGTGGGCGGTTCATCGAGTCGGTGAGGGGCAGTCCCTTCACGGTGATCGGGCTGCCGATCCATCTGGTTTCACGGCTGATCTCTTCGGCCGGCATGGACATCAGATCTTTCCGACACGATGCACATGACTGAGGGGTTGAGCTGCCTCCAAGACCCGGTCTGCGAACCACTTTTCAATCTCGCCTCGAGGCCTCGGAGTAGACGTCCGGGAATACGGCGACGACGATATCGGTCTATTCCCTTGTCTACAGACTGGCTGCGGCGGTGGAGATGAAGAGCCCTTTCGAAGCAAGATCGAATTACGTCGATCTCAGCGGTATCAAATTGACCGACGCCTCCGCAGAGTTCGCCGCCGGGCGCATCGAGGTCACCGATGATCACCAGCAGCCATATGGAGTGGTTCATGGAGGGGTCTATTGCACCTTCGCCGAGACTCTGGCCTCAACCGGCGGCGCAATATGGGCAGTGGAGCAAGGTTTCGCCGGGGCGGTGGGTGTAAGCAACAAAACCGACTTTCTTCGGCCTACCACCGGTGGTGTTCTCATCGGCGAGGCTACGCCGATTCATCGAGGTCGTAATCAGCAGTTGTGGCAGATCAACATCACGAGGGAGGAGGACGGCAAGCTCGTTGCCCAGAGTCAGGTTCGTCTCCACAACGTCGACAACACCGAGTTCGGACCCCCCGGGTCCGACCGGTGACACGGCTGACTCTGATGGTGGATCAGGCTCCTAGCCAGCGAGTCAGTTCGATAAGCACCTCTTGAAAATCTCCTCCGTGTCCGGTTGACACCGCGTGAGCCACCTCGTGGAGGACTATCCAGGCCCGGACCGGCCGCTCGACGAAGATGGTCCTTGTCAACGGGTCGTACTGGCCCTTGATTTCGCCTTCGAGGCGGTCTACCACCACCAAGCCCAACGAGCTTGCGCCCAGATGGGTCACCAGAACGTCGACCAGCTGCTCCGTTTCCTCATCGGTGAGGTAGGTATTGGCAAGCCGACTCATAGCCCGGTCGAGACCGGCGAATCTCACCCCGTCTTGAACGATGCAGTAGTCGAATCCGCATACCTCGAGTCCATTATCCGCTACAGGCGGATCCCGGTCGATGAAGTTGTACAAGGGAACGAGAGCCATTGCCATCACCGTCAGGGCCGCCACCGCGATTATGAGCCGCCGACGCCACGGTGGGGGCTCCAGCGGCTCAAAGGAATCCTCTTCGACATCCCAGTACTC
>JAPUJM010000165.1 GCA_027296205.1 Actinomycetota bacterium | reverse complement strand
GAGAAGAGATGGTCGTTAGTTTCATCACCCAAGATCAAGATGGTTCGCACACCTTCACCGGTCACATCGTCAGCCGGGGACCGACCACGATCGTCCTCTTGCTCACCGAGCCTTTCAGTCTCGCCGGCAGGTCGATTCAGTTTCGGATCTCGGACATCATCGAGGAAAAGGCCATCTCGGCCTGAATTTAGGCCCTCGGGTAGCCATGCCCGCGCCTGGCCACGGGATAGCCTCATGCCATGTTCTTAGACCTTTCAACGATCGAGGCACTTCTCGTAATTGGCGGTGTCGGTGCGGTGGCCGGTCTGATCGGCGGGTTCATCGCCAGCGCCACCAACCTGTTCGGATCCATCCTGATGGGAATCATCGGCGCCATATCTCTATCGGCGATTCTTCGAATCGGTGGGATGCCTTCGGTCTACGCCATCGGCGATGACTTCTCACTGGTCTGGGGAGCTGTTGGCGGTCTTCTGCTCGGCTTCGTGGTGGGCCGCAGCGACTGACCCGTCGGTGCCGGCTAGCCGACCGCTCCAGCCTTCACCATGTTGAGCTCGATCAGGCGGTTCATCTCGACCGCGTACTCCATCGGCAGTTCCTTGATGATCGGCTCGATGAATCCGGCAACCACCATCGACGTTGCCTCGTCCTCGGTCAGGCCCCGGGACATCAAGTAGAACAATTGCTCTTCACCGACCTTGGAAACGGTCGCCTCGTGACCGATCTCGGCATCGTTCTCCTCGATCTCCATGTATGGATAGGTGTCCGACCGGCTCTTGTCGTCGAGGATCAGGGCGTCGCAACGTACGAAACTCTTGGCGTTCTCCGCGCCGGGTTCCACCCTGACCAGACCGCGGTAACCGGCCCGGCCGCCATCCTTGCAAATCGATTTGGAAACGATCGTCGAGGTGGTGTCGGGAGCGACGTGAACCATCTTGGCGCCGGCGTCCTGATGTTGACCCTCGCCTGCAAAGGCGATCGAGAGCACTTCACCATGGGCTCCGGGTTCCATGAGCCACACGGCGGGATACTTCATCGTGAGCCGCGAGCCAAGATTGCCGTCGACCCACTCCATGGTGGCGTTCCGATAGGCGGCGGCACGCTTGGTGACCAGATTGAAAACATTGTTCGACCAGTTCTGAATGGTCGTGTAGCGGCAGCGGCCACCCTCCTTCACGATGATCTCCACGACAGCACAATGCAACGAATCGGTGCTGTAGGTGGGTGCCGAGCAACCTTCCACGTAATGCACGAACGCGCCCTCGTCGACGATTATCAGCGTTCGCTCGAACTGGCCCATGTTCTCGGAGTTGATCCTGAAATAGGCCTGCAAAGGCTGATCGACCTCAACGCCGGGCGGCACGTATATGAAGGAACCACCCGACCAAACGGCCGAGTTGAGTGCGGCGAACTTGTTGTCGTTGGGGGGGATGATCGTCGCAAAATACTTTTTGACAATGTCCGGGTACTCACGCAACGCGGTGTCCATGTCTGTGAAGAGGACACCGAGCTTCTCGAGATCCTCACGGTTGCGGTGATAGACGACTTCTGACTCATACTGCGCCGTGACGCCCGCCAGGTACTTGCGCTCGGCCTGCGGAATTCCCAGCTTCTCGTAGGTCTCCTTGATGGACTCGGGCACCATGTCCCAGTCCTTCTGCTGTTCGCCTTCCGGCTTGACGTAGTAATAGATGTCGTCGAAGTCGATCGTGTCGAGAGCACCGCCACCTCCCCATTGGGGAATGGGCTTGTTGAGAAATCGCTGGTACGCCTTGAGTCTGAACTCGAGCATCCACTCGGGCTCGCCCTTCATGGCCGACATATCGGTGATAACAGACTCGTCCAAACCCTTCCGGGGCTCGAAAGCCAGCGCAACGTCTTCGTCGTGCCAGCCGAGCTGGTAACCGCCTAGATCAATATCGACTGTGGCCATGGAGACTCACCTCAAGAGTTGCACTCGGCTTCAAAAACCGACCGGTTCATGAATTAACACTATCCCGGTAGTGGGATTGTACCCGATCGGTTCCGATGGGGGAAACTCTCCGCGTCCTGTAGGTTTCGTGCTGTGCCAGTCATAGTTGTAGGAGCAGATACTTCCGCTGGCCAGGCCATTCTCGAGGGCCTGCAGAAACCGGAACGAGAGGTCAGGGCGTTCGTGTCCGACGAACGCGTTGGTGCGCAACTGAAGCAGAGCGGCTTCAAGGTGGCCCTGGGAGATGTCTCCGATGAGAGTCATGTCGAGACCGCGTCGACCCGATGTTTCTCGGCGATACTCATCGCGGAGGCAGCAATGGATGACAGGGAACGCTCCTTCGCCGGAACCGTCGACGAGGTTCTGGGCGGTTGGGCAAGAGCCGTGGTCAACTCGGAGGTGACCCGGGTCATTTGGGTCTCGCAGGCTGATCACCCGCCAACCCCGATCGGGGAGGTCGCCAGGGTGGATCCCGACGATCCCCAACTTGTTGAGAAGGTCGTTGCGTTGGACGACGCTCAGGAGATCTGAGCGGAACCGTTGACTCGATGGTGCAGGGCTTGCGTCTTCCGTAGAAGGTCCGCACGGTCCCGCTCGAACGCGGTTTCGAGATACGGGTAGGGGTTCAGCGGTCGTCCCCGAAAGTGAAGTTCGAAGTGGGTGTGGGGTGAGTTGCCTTCCGCGTTGCCCGAGTCACCGGCCCAAGCGACTAGCTGGCCGGCCTCGACCGAAGCCCCTTCCTCGACGCCCGGTGCCAAGGTCAGCTTCCACGGGCCGTCGCCGCTGTCGTCGTCGAAGCCGTCATTGTTGAGATGGAGGTAATAGCTCTCCCACCCTCCGGCGTGCTCGATGATCAGATAACGGCCGGCGCTAGGGCTGTCGTTCACCTTGACCACGACACCGTCTGCAATGGCATACACCTCGGTCATCTTCGTGTCCGTCATGAGATCCGTTCCCGAGTGCCTCCGGCCGCCAGACCGGCGTGACCCCCAATCGTTGAAGAAGCTCGTCTTGTCCGTCTCCTGGGGAAACCGAATCTCGAACGGCGGGCTGACATCGCTGTGGGCCTGCGCCGGCAGCGCCGGGAAGACCAACGTGAAGCCAACGGCGAGGGCCACGACCAACGCGCCGAAATGCTTGGTGATCTTGAACAGCATGGAGCCTCCGTGGGATCCTGGAAAAAGACTGGGACCGAATGTGTCCCGAATGAGGGTCCAACGCTATGGGGATGGCTGCCCTATGCAAACACCGGGTCACCCCCAGAGGGGGCTAATCCGATTCAGGCTTGGCTCTGGGGACACGGGCTCGCACACTGAACCGAAGCCGGGAAACCGGTTCGTCATCCACGGAGATCACGAACGAATAGGAGCCCTCACTCTCGAACATCAGATTGTTGAACGTGAAGGAACGGATCAGACCGAAGTCGGAGGCATTGGGCGGATGTTGTGTGCCCGGTGGAATCGCGATGTTGTGCGAGAGTGGGTGCGGTAACAGCGAGTGACCGTCGGCGTCTTGCAACTCGACCGAGAGTTGGAGACTGTCGCTCGCCCAGGAAACCGGAACCCGAAGTCGCAGCCCAATGGCCAGGCTGGGATGTCTGGCGGGAAATCTCTGCACCCAAAGGGTGTCCCATCCCCCGCCCAGGATGAACAGCTTGCCACGCACCGCCTGTACCGCGTCTGCGAGAAGCGCCACGTCGATGCCGGGAGCCAACAAGTCGGGAGGGGAATCCACATACCGAGCCTAACGCTGGCCAATTCACCGGAGAACCTCGAACTCCGATATCGTGCTCGCTCAGGAGTTGATCTCATGGAAGATCTAGTCGTCGGGAGTCTGACCATCCCGGCCACCGAGTTGGAAGAGCGTTTTGAGACTTCGGGTGGTCCCGGAGGCCAGCACGCCAACAGAAGCGAAACAGCGGTCCGTCTCCGGTTTCAGGTAAAAGAGTCGTCCCTACCGGTCGAGGCGAGAGAAAAGCTGGCATCGCGTCTCGGCAACATCGTCGAAGTGTCCGCCGGCGAGTCACGTTCTCAGCATCAGAATCGAGAAATGGCCCGTCGGCGACTTGCGGAGCGGATCGAAGAGGCGCTCGTCGATCCCGAACAGAGGAAGAAGACCCGACCAACACGAGCTTCTGCCGACCGACGTCTGATCGAGAAGAAGGCGCGGTCCGAGGTCAAGAAACAGCGCCGTCGGCCAGGCATCGACGACTGAGGTTGAGGAGTCCGCCCATGGAGATGACACCGGAACGCTGGGCATTCCTCGGCCGCTATGCCCGGGAGGTCTTCGGGACCGAAGACGAGCAGATGGAGGGTTTGATGGACCGTGCCGTCGCCGCCGGACTACCTCGAATCGCCGTCTCTGCCGATGTCGGACGACTCCTCAAGATCCTGGTTTCTCTGACTCCGGGTCGGCTGGCCCTGGAACTCGGCACGCTCGCCGGGTACTCCGGTATCTGGATCGCCCGGGGACTCGCCACCGACGGGAAACTCCTCACCATCGAATACGAAGACCGCCATGCCGACTTCGCCGAGTCTGAGTTCGCTGACGCCGGCCTGGGTGACAAGGTCGAAGTCGTCCGCGGGGCAGCGCTCGAGGTGTTGCCGGAGATGGGTGATCGACTCGGCCCGGAATCGGTGGACTTCGTCTTCATCGACGCCGTGAAAAGCGAGTACGTCGACTACTTCGCCGCCGTCAAGCCAATGCTTGCTGTCGGTGGTCTGTTGGTTGCCGACAATGTCTACGGCACCGGCCAGGGCTGGATCGACGAGGGCTACGGAACCGACGAGTTCAATCGTCTGGTGGGCGCCGACCCTGACTTCGAGGCGACGGTGACCCCGATGCGGGAAGGAATCCTGATAGCGAGACGCATCAGATGAGGATCACCGCCTCCAACTGCGAACCTCAGGTTGTATGGCCCGGATACGGGTCAAACCGCCTCGAGTTCGCCGGTCGCGATGGCGGGGGGTCGCCGGGTACGCTCGCCGCTTGAGTTCCACGGCTGTCAACCCTCCTCCCGGTGTCGACTACAGCGCCAAGTGGTATGTCATGGCCACCGTCTCGGTGGGTGTTCTCCTGGCGACCATCGACGCATCAATCGTCAACGTCGCCTTCCCGACCCTGGTCGACGAGCTCGAAACCACTTTCAACACCATCCAGTGGGTGGCCCTCGGATACCTCCTGACAATCGCCACGCTCACCCTCGGGATGGGACGCCTGGGAGATGTCATCGGGAAGAAGAAGCTGTACACGGCCGGGTTCTCGATGTTCACTATTGCTTCGGTCCTGTGCGGACTTGCTCCCGACGTGAGTTGGCTGATCGGCTTCCGGGTGTTCCAGGCTTTTGGTGCTGTGATGATCCTGGCGCTTGGGGCGGCGATCCTCGTGGAGGCCTTCCCATCGGCGGAGCGCGGCAAAGCGCTGGGATGGATCGGTACGGCAGTCTCGTTGGGGATAATCACGGGGCCAGTGGTGGGTGGCTTGCTGATCTCGGCGTTCAGTTGGCGGGCGATATTCTTCGTGAACCTGCCAGTCGGCATCGTCGGAACGATCCTGGCGATTCGCTTCGTGCCAAGAACACCGCCTGTCCCGGGCCAGCGATTCGATTTTCTCGGCGCATTCCTACTCAGCGCCTCCCTGTTCTCCGTATCGCTGGCCCTCACCCTGGGTCAGACGAGGGGATTCGCCTCTCCTCTGATACTTGGCGCATTTGGCCTGTCGGCAGTGGCCGGGGTCGGCTTTCTGATCGTCGAACTGAGAGTCGATTCGCCGATGGTGGAGCTTCGCCTATTCCGCAATCCGATGCTCAGCGTGAGCGTCATCACCGGATTCCTCGTTTTTGCGTGTCTATCAGCAACGTTTTTCTTGTTCCCTTTCTATTTGGAGGGGGTGCTCGGATTCGACATCGGAACAGTCGGCTTGCTCCTCGGAGCGGCCCCGTTGATGGTTGGCGTGATATCCCCGTGGTCGGGAGCGCTTTCAGACCGAATAGGAATCCGTCCTCTCACGCTCGCAGGTCTGGTGATATTGGCTGTGACTTTCCTCGGATTCCAGACCTTCGCAATTGACACCACCATCCCCCACTATCTGGTCCTGGTCATCCCCGTTGGCATCGGAATCGCGGTCTTCCAGTCTCCGAACAACAGCGCGATCATGGGCTCCGTCCCCCCCGAGTACATGGGTGTTGGCGGTGGCATCCTGACTCTCACCCGTCTCCTGGGCCAGATCGCCGGCATCGCAGTGCTCGGATCGGTCTGGGCAGCAAGCGTGGCAGCAGCCGCCGGAGGCTCACTGCCCGACGGAGGTGCGTCAATGGCCGACCCGGCGGCTCAAGTGGCCGGTCTCCAGACCACCTATCTGATTGCTGCAGGGATCATGGTGGTGGCTGTGATCATCGGCGCCTGGGGGCTCTCGAAGGAGAGAAGCGGACTAAGCCTGCAGGAGGCCCCGGGCGGCTGACCGGTCCGGTTTGCCCAGAGCGGTTGTTGGAATGCGGTCCACCGGGAGCCACCGCTTTGGCACCATGAACACGGGCAGCCTCTGTCCGAGCCACAACCCGGCTTCACCAGGGGAAACCTCACCAACGTAGAGGCAGGCAACGACAGAGCCCCAGTGCTCGTCGGGCAAACCGACAACCAGGACATCGTCGATTGCGGTGTGCTCCCTCAAGCCGGCCTCCACCCGGGCGGGGTCTACGTTCTCACCGCCGGTGACAATGACAGTGTCGGCTCTGCCCAGAACTCGCAGCGCTCCATCTGAGTCGAGCTCTCCCAGATCACCAGTAACGAACCAGGGGTCGGTGCGATCCGACTCGCCGAGATAACCGGGAGATACCTGACGTCCCCTGACGGCGATCAGGCGGTCCGAACCGATGCGGAGCTGAATCCCGGGAAGTGGATGAGCCCGACGAGCAGGGGGTGATCCCGGCTCGAGTGTTGCCACCTGGCCGAAGGTCTCGGTCATCCCGTAGGTGGGAAGCGTCGGCAAAGTCGCCCGACCTGCCCGTTCCAGCAACCCTGCGGGTATTGGGCCACCACCGAGGAGAACCGACCTGAGCCCCTGGTATGGCCCGGGGTGGCTATCGAGGATCCGTTGCAGCATTGTGGGAACGACAGAGACCATTGTCACGTCTTCCCTCATGGCGGCTGCGAAGCTCTCCGGGTCGAATCCGGGGAGGAGACGCACCGAGCCGCCGGCAAACGCCGACCGGACGAGAATCGACAGCCCGCCGACGTGGTTGAGGGGCATTGCGAGGAGCCAGGTGTCGCTCTCATCGTGGCCGAGGTGACCAATCGAGGCGACCGACGCCGCCTCCAGATTGTCGGCGGTGAGCCGCACACCTTTTGGCGCACCCGTGGTGCCGGAGGTGTACACGACCAGCGATGCTCCGGCGAGATCGGATTCCGCCGGCGCGTCCAAGCCCGGACCGACAAGAACTGTCCCACCACCACCACCAATGCCGGCGAGACAGGCAAACACCGAATCGGCGTCGAGGACGGGACGTAGTCTGGTGACTTCACTGGTGACCCGACTCCGGACCTCGTCGTACGTCTCTCCGTAGGTCCAGACCCTCTCGACCGTCCTCAGAAACGGTCTCTCCGGGTCAACGCGACTCAGCCATTCGATCACAGAGGCGATTCTGCCCTTTATCCTCTCGGTTCGTGGTTTCTGAGATCTATGACCCT
>JAPUJM010000164.1 GCA_027296205.1 Actinomycetota bacterium | reverse complement strand
GCCAACCAAGAGATTCGCACGGCCCACGGCCTTGCCTCCGAAGCGGCCATCGCCA
This sequence comes from Actinomycetota bacterium, assembly GCA_027296205.1. Taxonomy (GTDB): domain Bacteria; phylum Actinomycetota; class Acidimicrobiia; order Spongiisociales; family ZC4RG35; genus SZUA-217. The sequence continues at coordinate 3,755 of JAPUJM010000164.1, read as the reverse complement.
GTGTTGCGGCGCCACCCGCGATAACGGCCGTAAAAGTTGATGAAGTCTCTTTCCCGGGCGACAAGACGATGGGGATCAGTATCAGCAACAGGAGCATCACAGTCACTGCGAGGTACGCGTCGGACGACCTTTCGAATCGTTGCCAGCGCCTGCTGATTTCTGGTGACAAAAGGGATTCCTGAGTTGGTCTTGTCACGTTAGGAACGGCTGCCACCCGTCCTCGGTATCACCGCGGCTTCGCCAATCAGCGCCGCGAGCGGCGACGAAGCCATTTTTCTGTCTCGACAACCAGCAGAACGACAAGAGCAAGTACGGCGACGGTGAGCCATTGATCGCCGTTGAGCGCTTCGGTACCCAGGAGTCGCTGGAAAGGCTCCCACGTCGTCGTGATTACCACCAGCACTGCCGGGATTGCCAGAATCCCGAGGGCTCTGGCCGCGGGAGGAACGACTCCGCTTTCGGGATCTCTCCGCAGCGACAGCCCCGTCACCAGCGTGCCGAAAGCCATCACGCCGTAGGCCATGGTCATCGAAATCGAGGCCTCCTTCGCAGATGGAACATCAGGGCCCAGGAGCAGCGGTATCAAAGTCACCACGAAGAGGGTGCCACCGTAGGTCAGCCACCTGACGACTTCCCGCCGGTTGGTGAGGGGCACCGATGGGTCCCTCGGCCCTCGTTGCATGAGTCCGGAGGACACCGGCTCGGCCAGGATGGCGAACACGGGAGCCGACGCGACAAGGAAGTTGAGGAAGAGGACCATCATCGGCGTCAGGGCGACGCCGTCGGCGATGTTGGCCAGGCTCGCGGTGAGGAAAAGGATCACCAGTGCCATGAGTTGGGACATCTGGTAGCGCACGTAAAGGCTGATCTTCTGATAGATGCTTCGCCCGATCTCGATGGCATGGACCAGAGTCCCGAAGTTGTCATCCGTCAGAATCATCTTGGCCGCCTGCTTGGTCACCTCCGAGCCGCTGCCCATTGCAACCCCGATGTCCGCCTGCTTGAGAGCAGCAGCGTCGTTGACCGCATCGCCGGTCATAGCCACCACCAATCCCTGGCTCTGCATGATCTGGACAAGCCTCAGCTTGTCTTCCGGAGCAACACGCCCAAACACGTGGAGCTCATCGAGCTGGTCGATTACCTGTTCGTCGCTCATGGCGCGGAACTCTCTGCCACTGATTACCCCCGGGCCCAGACCAAGGTCCTTGCCGATTGCCATAGCGGTGACGGCGTGGTCTCCCGTGATCATTCGGACATCGATTCCGGCCTTATGGGAGACATTGACTGCGTGCTTCGACGCGGGACGCAGCGGGTCGATGATGCCGATCAACGCAACAAACTGCAGTTCGGTCACATACGACATCGGGTCGGCGACGGCGGCTTCCTCGTCATGAGGGTCGATCAAGCGGAATGCCAGCGAGAGAACCCTGAGACCATCTCCGCCGAGCGTCGAGTTTGCTGAGTCGATGTCTGAAGTGACATCGCCGATTGGAACGGACCCGCCATCTCTCGTCACCGAGGCGGAACAGCGACTCAGAACGATGTCGGGGGCCCCCTTGGTGAGAAGGATCAACCGCTGCTTGCCGTCGACGGGCACACGATGCAGCGTTGACATGAACTTGTAGCTCGAGTCGAAGGGCACCTCGGCGAGTCGTGGGTAGGCGCGACGTGTTTCCCGCGCGGATACTCCCAATTTGGCAGCCAGCACGACAAGCGCGGCTTCGGTGGGGTCTCCGACAACCTCCCCGTCGTCACTGACCGTCGCGTCACTGTCGAGCACCAGCGCATAGGCCATTGAGGTGAAGTCATGATCCGGCTCACCGGCAACCGCCCTGATGGCCCCTTCTTTGCTGTACCCACTTCCTTCGACGTGGTACCAACTGCCGGCGTGATAGAGACGGCTTGCCATCATCTCGTTCATAGTCAGAGTGCCGGTCTTGTCGGTGTTGATGGCACTGGTCGATCCGAGGGTTTCGACATCGGTCAGGTTCTTCACAACTGCCTTCGCCTCTGCCAATTGCCGCGAGCCGTAGGACAGCATCATCTGAACGAACGTGGGGAGGCCTGTCGGAATCGCGGAAATGGCCATGGCCGTGCCCAGGAGCAGCAAGTCGCTTGTGTCCAGACCTCGGCTCAATCCGATGACGATGATCACGGCGACGGCGCCCCACGCTATGACGCCGAGCACCTTCGTCAACTGATCGAGCTCTTTCTGGAGAGGTGACCGCGTGCGTTCAACCGTCGAGAGCATCTCGGCGATGCGCCCCATCTCGGTGGCCATTCCCGTTGCTGTCACGACCATCGCACCGCTACCACGGGTCACCGATGTGTTCTGGAACAGCATGCAGCTTCGATCCCCGATGTCGACGTCCTCTTCGGGAGTGGCCGCAGCGTCTTTGGGCACCGGGGCGCTTTCCCCTGTTAGTGCCGCCTCCTGAACCTCGAGCGTGGCCGAGCGGAGAATTCGACCATCTGCAGCGACGAGATCGCCGGCCTCGACGTTGACCACATCTCCGGGCACGAGATCGGGAGCCTCCACTTCCATGATCGTCCCGTCTCTGACAACCCTGACCCGTGGTACCTGAAGCTTGGCGAGAGCATCGACCGCGGCCTTGGCTTTGAGCTCCTGTTTTGTCCCCAGCCAGACATTGAGAAGAACCAGCACTCCGACGACGACGGCCATGGCGATTTCGCCGATTACGACACTGATTGCGGACACACCTATCAGCATGAGGTTCATCGGATCACGCACCTGTCGCGAGGCGATCTCGAGCTTTGAGGGCGGCGGCTCGGAGCGAAGCTGATTGTGACCGTGCTCTTGCAATCGTTTTCGGGCCTCGTCCGCGGTCAGCCCTTCCATCTTGTCTGACTCCAGACGATCAACTGCGTCGTCAGCCTCCAAAGCGTGCCAGGGGGTTGGATCAGAAATGGTGGTGATAGTCATCGTCTTCCCTCGTGTTCGATGTCACGGCAATGTAGCGGGAAGGGGTGTTTCCCACCCCGGGGCAGGGTTGGGGAACCAAGTAAACTCCGGTAGCGTCCAAACTGAGAAGGGCCACGCCCTTCCTATCCGCCATGACACTCGTATCCACAGTCGCACCTCTCGCCGGTTACGCAATCGTCTTTCAGACGATCGTCTACCTACTGGTGCCTGCTCGTCGAAGGACTTTGTGGGCCCCGGTCTTCACCGGTATTGGCGGAGCAGTCATCACCCTCGGCGCCGGATGGACCTTCGGGTTCGAGACCATCGGTCTTGGAGCCCCCGACATGGCAATCGTGTTTGCCTGGGCGTTGGCGACCGTCGTGGTGATGTCGGGCGTTGGCCTATTCATGCTGAGAGACCCCGCCCTTCGTTCCCAGCTCGCCGACCCACGGCTCGCCGCTCTGACTCGCCCCCAGGCTTTCACCCAGATATTCGTTCGGATGCCGGTGATGACTGCCTTGATCGAGGAGGCCTTCTTCAGGGGTGTCCTTCATGCCGCGCTGATCGCCCTTTATCCATCGTCGGTCGCCTTGGTCGGGGGCGCCCTTCTCTTCGGGCTGTGGCATGTTGGTCCTGGTTTCGACCAGGCCCAGGCATCCGGTCGGGGTTTCAAGGGCAACGCCCTACATGTGGTGGCCACCGTCCTGGCGACGAGTGTGGCCGGTGCTGCTCTTGTCTGGCTTCGCATGGAGACGGGTTCGATCTGGGCGCCGGTGGCTGTCCACGCCGGGCTGAACATGACCATGGCCGTGTTCGCTCGGTTGGCTGCGAG
>JAPUJM010000163.1 GCA_027296205.1 Actinomycetota bacterium | reverse complement strand
ACAGAAATCCTCCGGTCAATGTTCGACTCGGTGGCCGGTCTAGAAGAAAGGAGAGCGAAATGAAAAGATTCACGATTCCCCGTGTGGCCCACTGTCCCTGCGGCGGCAGATAGCAGTCCTCGGCATGACCCAAAACTGCCTACACAATCGAGGAGCCCCCGGCCACAGACTGGGGGTTTCCTCATCTCAGCAGCCGGCGAATCCGGGTTAACGGCACGCGTCGATCGGAGCAATGTGCTCGGCGGCTTCGCCCCTGTAGTGGGTCGCTCCCGTTAGCGTTAGTCCGAAATGGCGACCGGCGAATGGCATAGCCCGTGATGCCCTTCGATATGGCCCCGGCAACGTTGCGGACAGGCGGGGCGGTCCATCAAGGTCGACTCCTCAGTCGGCTCACGGAGCGTCAGAGGATGGGTCTGTTGATATTGGCGCTTGCGGCTGCCGCTGTTGCCTGCTCGGGGGGAGAATCCGCACCCGCCAACACCAGCAGCCCTGGCGACTGGGAGGCAATCACCAACACCGCGCGTGGCCAGACCCTCGATCTCTACATGTGGGGCGGGAGTAGCGAGATCAACCGTTTCGTCGATCGCATCTATGGCCCGATTCTGGAGGAAGAGTACGGGATCACCCTGAACCGGATACCGGTTGCTGACACCGTGGACGCCGTCAACAAGGTCCTCGCCGAACTGCAGGCAGGTCGGGACAATGGCGGGTCCGTTGATCTGATTTGGATCAACGGTGAAAATTTCTACACACTTCGACAAGCCAATGCCCTGGTAGGGGGTTGGGCTCTTCAAATACCCAACGCACGGTTCGTGGACTGGGATTCGGCTGCGGTGAACCGAGACTTCGGACTCGCCGTCGAAGGCTCCGAGTCCCCGTTGGGCAGCGCACAGTTCCAGTTCGTCTACGACAGCGCCCGCACCGACGAGGCCAGTCTGCCCCGTTCCTACATCGAGCTCGGGGAATGGATCGCGGCTCATCCGGGCCGGTTCACGTACCCGGCGCCGCCTGCCTTCCATGGCACGAGGTTCATCAAGCAGGCGTTCTACGAGCTGACGGGTGGGGTGGAGAACTGGCTTGGCCCGCTGGATGAAACAGCGTTCGCCGAGGGCTCCGCTGGACTGTGGGACTTCCTCGCTGACATCAACCCCAACTTGTGGCGCTCAGGTCGGACCTATCCGCCTGACATTGCCAGTTTGAACCGCCTGTTCGCCAACGACGAAGTCGACTTCACATTCACCCAGCTTCCCGGTGGGATCCAAGCCGAGATCGACGCCGGTGTTCTGCCGGCCACCGCCCGCCCGTTCGTCTTCGAAACCGGGACCATCGGCGATTTCCACTATGTGGCGATTCCGACCAATGCCGGCGACCCAGAAGCCGCCATGGTGTTGGCCAACCTGGTGCTCGCCCCCGCATTGCAGGCCGCCAAGCTCGACCCCGCCAACGGGTGGGGGGACGGTCTGGCCATCTCCCTGGACCTCGTCGACGGCGAAGATCGTGTTGCCTTGCAGCAAGTCATGGACAAACTGGGCGGTGCGGCCGTGTCGTTCGACCGACTCGAAGAGGTTCGACTTCCCGAGGTGGATCAGGCGTACACGCTGAGATTGGAACACGACTGGGATGTCTTCATCCGGCAATCGCAGCTTGCAGACTGAGCCACGGCACCGCGCGCCGCTTCCGATCCGCGACCGATCATGGCTGAAGCTCTTGCCGGCCCTGGTGGTGATCGTGCCGTTGTTCGCGGGGGCGCTCCTGTTGGCGATGATTCAGAGTCTGGGTTACTTCCCGCTCGTCGGGTTGCGCAGCTTCAACCTGGACGCCTACCGATCGCTGTTGGGCAACGGTGAGTTCTGGCAGTCGCTTCTACTGTCAACACGGATCGCCTTCACGGCCGCTCTGCTGTCCACGGTGCTGGGTATCGCCATGGCATTGGGGATTCGGAAGATCTGGCGGAGGAGCGGCCGATTGGGGTTCTTGTTCCAGCTCAACCTTCCGATTACACACGTCATTGGTGCCCTGGCGATGGTTCACCTTCTTGGCCAGAGCGGCCTGATCGCCCGACTAGGGCACGCCATAGGGGTTATCGATACCGCCTCTGAGTTCCCGGCATTGGTATACGACCCGTTGGCGCTGGGCATCGTTGCCGAGTTGCTGTGGAAAGACGTTCCCTTCATTGCGATCGTTGCGCTCGGGGTGCTGGGGAGCGTTGCCGAGAACTACGAGAGCGTGGCGGCATCGCTGGGTGCATCATCGTGGCAGCGGCTGCGTCACGTCACCTTGCCGCTGCTCGTGCCCGCGGTGGCGCCGGCGTCGGTGATCGTGTTCGCGTTCGCCTTCGGCTCGTTTGAGGTGCCGTTGCTGCTGGGCGAGAGCTTTCCGAGCGCCCTTCCGGTTCTCGCCTATCGACTCCACACCAATGTCGACCTTTCGCTACGTCCGGAAGCGATGGCCCTGGCAGTGGTCATGTCGCTTGTCGTGATGGCGGCAGCGGTCTTCTATCTGATATTGGTACGTCGCGTCCTGCGAAGAGAGCAACCGTGACGGAGACCCAAATGACGGATCGGGTCACCTCCCCTTCGTCTTCGCCATTGCCGGCTTCGGACCGGCCGCGACGGCTACGAGGGACGGTGGGTGGTCGGATCGCCCTCGTCCTGATCGTGGTCGCCATCCTGCTTCCACTGGTTCCCCTGATCATCCACTCGTTTGCCCGTGGCTACGTCTTTCCACAGCTGCTGCCCGCCGAGTGGAGCACCCGTGCGTGGCGCATCGTGCTCGCCACGGATGGAGGCACCTGGAATGCCTTGGGGTGGAGCGTTGTCGTAGCCGTGGCGGTCACCGCCATCTCGCTCCTCGTGGCGTTGCCGGCCGGAAGAGTGCTCGGTCTGCGAGCCTTCCGCGGCAAACGGGTGCTCGAGTTCCTGGTGCTGACGCCGCTGCTGGTGCC
>JAPUJM010000162.1 GCA_027296205.1 Actinomycetota bacterium | reverse complement strand
GCGATAAACGAAAGGCGTCTCAAACGCATATAGAAAGTGACTCCATGGCAGACCAGCGTCCGCTCCCAGGGCCTGAAACCCTACCCCTCTGTGGAGAACAATGTCGAAGCGATCAACAGGTCGACCGGACGATCGGAGGTTGGCGCGGTGTGCCCCGTCCCATCAGATTGATCGGTTTATCGCCTCGACGATCCGTGGCCAGGGATCACGCTCCGGGTCGAGAAGGTCAAAGTGTCCGCCCGGGGACGTGATCAAATCAAGTCCGGCCCGAACGGCGAGCTCAGATGAGTGTTGCAGAGGAACATGACGATCGTCCTCACCGTGGACCAGGATCGTCGCTATGTCACCTGGATCGGATATCGCCGGAGCCCCGGACTCGAGCAGCAACTGAGCTTCGGCCGCGCCATACATCCCCGATTGGGAGTGTCGCTCCAGGTCTGTGATCGGGGCCATGGCCACGACTTGGCTGATCTCAGTTCGGGAGCGTGTCGCCGACCAGAGCGCCAGCTGCCCGCCGGCCGAATGTCCGATGACGGCAACCTTCTCGAATCCAAGGCCGAGCTGGGGCGTGAAATCAAGCGCCATCAGCACGTCATGCGCCGAGCCGGGCCATCCGCCACCGCCACCGATTCGTCGGTACTCGATGTTCCAGGTGGCGAATCCGCGCCTGGTCAAGTCGACAGCCAGTGACTCGGTGGTGTCTCGCAGCCACTCCTGACGCCAAAAGCCGCCATGAATCACCACGACGAGCCCGCGCCGGCCACTTCGGAGATCCCCCACGTTGTCGGCATGGGGACCATACCGAACAGTCTCGAATGGACCGGCGGCTCGGTTGGCAAGGTGGCGAAGAGCGTCTCGATAGCCGCTGATTCCGCGTCCGTAAATGGTGGATACGCATACCTCCGAGATCACCGACTCTGCTCGCCAGGCTTCCCGGTCTTTGATATTCGAGATGTGAACCTCGACTACCGGTGCCTCCACCGATCTGAGGGCGTCGGCCAGTGCTCTTGATGTGTGGGTCAATGCTCCGGGGTTGATGACTATCCCGTCGTATTCGGACTGCTGGACGGCGTCGATGAGGGCGCCTTCGTGGTTGGACTGCAGGGTTTCGGTCTCGATGCCGAGCGCTGTTCCCCACCCGGAGATCGATTGTTCTAGATCGGCGAGCGTCTCGCTCCCGTAGATCTCAGGCTCGCGGCCGCCGAGGAGGTTCAGGTTGGGGCCGTTGACGATCAGAACTCTCATCAGGCCACCTTGGGAAGATGATCCGCAAGGTTGGACGTCGCCTCATCTAAGACCCTGCCGGGGAGGGTTCCGCGCTCGAGCGAAAATCGTGAGCCGAAAGCCTCGATGATCGCTGCGGAGACCGTGTCGTTGTCCAGACCTGGCGATCGATCGGCAAGGGATCCGGCGGTTCGCGGGTCCCAGTCGAGACCGAGTGACCGATACACCGGCACGAGGACGTCTCGGATCCGGTGTCCATCGTCGACGACGACCACACCGCCGACGTGGGCTGCGCCTCTGACAAGACGCTGACCGATACCCATCACTTTCACGCGGTCGCTCACATTGATCGACCACTGACCAGGGCAGTACTCGCCAGGCAGCTCGCCGATTCGGGAGTCGATGCCAAGCGATTGGAAGGCTCTATGCATCAGCGACGAGATGATCCGGAATCTCTGAATGGTCCGCTCCGGTGGTTTGGGATCAGGCACTGCCCAGGAAAATGCCAGTGTCGACTCATGGAAAACGGCGGCCCGACCACCCACGAGTCTCTCCACGGCGGTAAAGCCGTGGGCACCTGCTGCTCGTACCGCGTCGAGATACCCCGGTGTCATCCGATCTGCGCGGCCAAACGCGACTGTCGGTCCCGGAACGTGGAGGCGGAACACGCCACCCATCTCGCCACGAGCAACCGCGGACAGAATCGAATGACTCACTGCGACGTCCATTGCCCCCAGGTCGGGGAAGGCGTCTTCGATCAGAGTGAAGTGATCCACGATCTGAAGGATAAGTAGTGGAGAATGTCCATTCCACGGATCCGGTGGGAAAGTTGGGAACGTCCGGGTGCCGGTAGATCGTTCACTATGCGGAAAACATGAAAGGGAAACTCGTTGTCTCGATCGACGACTCGCATCGCGCTGGTATTGGCGGCGGCAATTTTGCTGACGGCCTGCGCTGAGGCGCCACTCGGGTCGGTCGGGCAGAGAAGCTCGGATTGGATCAACGAACCGGAGGTGGTGACCACGACGGTACCGCCCGTGACGGTTCCCAAGTCTTCGAGTGCGGCGATCCTCCAGTGGTCCAACGACGCGATCGTCACCGAGAATCTGGCCGACCCGGAGGCACTGATTGCCGAGGTTTTCGCGAGACGCGAGGGAGACCGCTTCATCCAGGCGAGTAGGGCAGAAATCGCTGCTGCCCTTCCGCTGGTGCGATTTCCGGCCGATGTGCCCTATGGCGCCGAGTGGGTTTCCTCCCAGCTTGTGATCGAGAACTCTGGTGAGCTTTCAGATGATCCCAGCGCCGCATTTGGCATTTGGTCGGCCGAGCCTTACAGCCGATCGCGATCGGTGGCACAGATGGCCGTGCTCCGGATAGCAATAGACAAGGAGACGGCGACCGAATTGGCCCTGGGCGGAGGCGACGTCTCGTGCGCCCGATTTGCCGACCAGTCCACCGATCAATGCGACATCATCGACGTCAACGGCCGGCAAGTCTGGAGACTCAGCTCAACCGGCGGAACAACCCTGCTCTGGTTTGAAGGCGTCTACCGATATGAGCTGTATGGGCGGAGCTTCGTGGCTCAAGACGCGCTGGTGGCGATGGCGGCCGAGTCGGTCTTCCTGGACGAGCTAGGGACTCCTTTCTCCTAGTCTCGATTCTCAAGCAGGAGGAAGAAAAGCATCTTTCATTCAGGTGGCTGGTGGAGTTATCTCAAGTACGACGAGGAGCAAGACCGGCCTGACATAGACCGCGAGCTGCTGAAGCGGGTGTGGAGTTACGGACGTCCGTATGCCAGGGGCCTGGTGGGGATTCTCCTCACGATCATTGTCATTTCCGGGTTGTCTGTGCTCCCGGCCATTCTGATCCGTTTGCTGGTCGATGAGGCCATCCCCAATGGGGACATTGCCCAATTGACGCTGCTCGGTATCGGGATGATCCTGGTGCCTTTCGTCAACGCCTTGATCGGTGTCGCCCAGCGATGGGTCTCATCACGGGTGGGAGAGGGGATCATCTTCGATCTCCGCCGGGAATTGTTTGCCCACTTGCAGCGGATGTCGCTGCGCTTCTTCACAGCTACCAAGACGGGTGAGCTGATGAACCGGCTCAACTCTGACGTCGTCGGTGCCCAGCAGGCCATAACGGGAACTTTCGTGTCAATCGTCTCCAATGTCATCTCGGTGATGGTGATCCTTGTCGTCATGATTCAGGCCGACTGGCGACTGACGCTGCTGGCGGTCGCTGCACTTCCGCTATTCGTCCTTCCGGCCCGGAGGGTGGCGAAGGTCCTCCGTCGCGTGACCCAACAGCAGATGGATCACGAGGCGAAGATGTCGGGGATCCTCCAGGAGTCGTTCAACGTGAGCGGTGCCCTCCTGGTTCGTCTCTTTGGCAGATGGGACGAGGAGAGGGAGCGCTTCTCGGAGCAGGCTTCCCTGGTACGGGACTACGGGGTCCGTCGGGCGATGGTGGGTCGTGGCTTTTTTGCGGCGCTCGGCCTGGTATCGGCAGTTGGCACGGCGGCCGTCTTTTGGGTAGGTGGTCTTCTCGTTATCGACGGTTCGATATCGCTCGGAACCATCGTGATGTTCTCCACTCTGCTCACCCAGCTCTACGGACCTCTGTCGGCCATCTCGAACTCACGTGTCGAGTTCGCTACGTCTCTTGTCTCGTTCGAGAGGGTTTTCGAGGTGCTCGATTTGGAAACCGACATACCCGTTCCCGTCGATCCTGTTGCCCTTTTGCCGGCCACCGGCCGTATCGAGCTCGTCGATGTCTCCTTCCGGTATCAGTCGGAGGGTCCCGAGGGGCTGGAGGCAGTGAAGCGGTTCAGCTGGCATGCGACCCCCGGCGACGATGAGATCGTGCCACAGGCGTCGACCCGGAATTGGGCCCTCGAGGACATCAGTTTCACGGGCGAGCCGGGAAGTTTGGTGGCACTGGTTGGGCCTTCGGGAGCCGGCAAGACCACGATCTCATATCTGGTGCCGAGGCTGTATGACGTCACAGAAGGGCGGGTCTTGATCGACGGCAAAGATGTCCGCGACGTCGACCTGAAGGAGTTGGCGGCAACTGTCGGAGTGGTTACCCAGGAGACGTATCTCTTCCACGACACGATCGCGGCCAACCTTCGGTACGCCAAACCCGACGCCACCCTCGACGAACTGATCGAAGCAGCCTCGGCAGCCAACATCCATGACATGATCGACAAACTCCCGGAAGGCTACGAGACGCTGGTCGGAGAGCGTGGTTATCGACTCTCGGGCGGTGAGAAGCAACGCATGGCGATTGCTCGTGTTCTCCTCAAGGACCCCAAGATTCTGATACTCGATGAAGCAACGTCTCATCTGGATTCACGATCCGAGGCACTGATCCAGGATGCGCTGGAGCTCCTCTTGGAGGGACGGACCTCGATCGTGATCGCCCACCGGCTCTCCACCGTGCGCAAGGCAGACCAGATTCTCGTCATCGACGAAGGCAGGATCGTCGAGAGGGGCACTCACGCCACTCTCATGGATGGCGGCGGGCTGTACGCCGAGCTGTACAGGACGCAGTTCGAGCCGGTGAAGGCCTAGGCGCCCCTGGTCAGGTTCTCCATGAGCATCGGCTGAGTCGTGGCCAGGAGTAGGACCTGGCCGTCGTGTGACATCCACAGACGAGGGCCGGCCTGAAGCCAGACCCGTTTAGGGAGTGCCTCGAGGTTCTTGCGCTTCCGATTGGATGGCGGCACATACGCAAGGACACGTCGGGTTGGCGCCCCCAGCGCCTCGAGAGGCCCGATCAGGTCATAGCTGCCGAAGAGTGCCGCGATGGCCTCAGCCGAGTCAATCGGCCCCTCACTGGAGAACCAGTCGACACGTTCACACTCCTGACAGGCAGCGACCGCTATTCGGCCCACCCAAACCGGTTGGTGCTCACAGAGCTCGGATTGATCGAAGTCCATACCCGGCAAGGTACAAGTGGGGTGGGACAGATTCTTGGCGCCCTCCGCAGACGAGTTTCGATCGTCTAGAAAGGCTCCAGTATCACCACCGGGATCTTGGACCGGGAGGTCTTCTGCTCATATTCGGCGAAGAACGAGAAGTCTCGTTTCTGCTGCCCCCAGATGCGGTCGTGCTCCTCGCCTTCGGCCACTCTCGCCCTGACCGTCACTGTGTCTGTGCTGATCTCCACGGTGGTCTCGGGATTTGACTTCAGGTTGTGAAACCACGCCGGGTTTTGATCGGCGCCGCCCTTGGAGGCGAAAATGGCGAAGCCGTCGTCCAACGCTTGATACATGAGGGGACTGACTCGCTCGGTCCCGGACTTGGCACCGACATGGTGCAGCAGCAGAAGGGGCCTGCCCTCGAACATCCGTCCGACGTTCCCGTCATTGCCGCGGAACTCTTCAATGATGTCCTTGTTCCAGTCGCTCATCTACACCTCAATGATCGGCATCTCCATGGTGTCCACGATCTTGGTTCCCGGCACCAAGAGAACGGGGAGATGGGAGTTGGTCATTACACGGGCCGAGACACTCCGCCAGGCCTCTTCGGTGAAGAGACGCCGGGTGGCGCCCATTATCACCATCTCGGCGTCCACTTTTGCGGCAGTCTTGATGATCGCCTCGGCGGGATCGTCGCCATCGACGAAACGAATGTCGCACTCGATTTCTTCCGCGGCCAGGGCGGCACAAATCGGGTCTACCGCTTTCTGGCCCCTTTCTTCCAGGTAGAGGGCAGCTTTTTCCTCGGCGCTCGACGATTCGTCCTTCGTCTCGTCGAGGAAGGAGCGCCGCATGTCGTCATCCAGCGATTCGAGGAAGGACCTGGGGACGCGTATCACGGTCATCACCGTGACGCTCGCGGTTTCTCCCATCAGACGCTTGCAGAAGCCGGCGACCGGAACGGCGGGAAGCACACCTGTAGTGGCGACGAGGATCCGCACGCCGAGAACATTAGGGTTCCCCGCCTCGCTGTGTGAGAAGGATGGCATGGACGATGAGCTGATCAACAAGGTCACGTGGAAGATCCCCAACGCGTTGGTCCTCATTGGGTCGGCGTCTGGCGAGGAGTGGAACGCCATGACCGCGAGCTGGATCACCCAGCTCAGCATGGAGCCGGTCCTGATCGGGGTGGGCATCGACAACAAAGCAGTGACTCATCGTCTCGTCACAGAGGGCGGCTCGTTCGCTGTGAACCTCTGGTCCCCGGAAGATACCCGGGTCTTTGTGAAGTTCTCCAAGCCGGCCACGCGGGATGGCAACACCCTCAACGGTCGCCCGGTGCGAACCGCGACCACCGGTGCCCCGATCTTCGAAGACGCACTGGCGTGGATGGATTGCGAGGTGCGCCAGGCAGTCGACTTCGGGACGCACACGCTCTTCGCCGGCGAAATCGTCGATGCCGGGATCAATGATGACGAACAGCGAGCCTCGGCCATGTCCGACACCAGGATGAAATATGGGGGAGTGAAGCGGGGCGGTCAGTGATCGATCGACCCGGCAGGTAGGTTCAGGGCCAAATCCGTAGGAGGAGTATGGAAGTCTCGATCGAATCCAAGGTCGCCGTCGTCACTGGCGGGAGCCGTGGCATCGGGATGGCAACGGCACTCGAGCTCGCCCGCAGCAACGCGGCCGGTGTCACCATCACGTCCCGCAAGGCGGAGAACGTGGAGATGGCCAGGACCCAACTCGTCGATGCCGGCGTGGATGCGGACAAGATTCTTGCGCTCGCGGCGCGAGCCGACTCTGAGGAGGCCGCCAAGGAGGCGATCGAGGCGACGGTGGAGCGGTTTGGCTCCTGCGACATTCTTGTCAACAACGCAGGAACCAACCCTGCCGCCGGGATGCTCATGGACGTCGATCTCGGAGCATTGGACAAGACCTGGGCGGTCAACCTCAGGGCCCCTCTGCTCTGGGTGCGTGCCGCCTATCACGGGTGGATGGAGAAGAACGGTGGCACAATCGTCAACGTGGCTTCCGTAGCCGGTCTCAGACCGAGCCCCATGATGGGCGCCTACAACATCTCCAAGGCCGGTCTCGTCCACATGACTCGACAGATGGCCATGGAGTTGGCTCCCCATATTCGTGTGAACGCCGTCGCCCCGGCTGTGGTCAAGACCAGACTCGCCAGTGCTCTTCTATATGACGAAGCCGCCACGGCGCGTCTGCATCCCCTCGGTCGCGTCGGTGAGCCCGAGGACGTGGCACGATTGATCGTGTTTCTTTCATCCGACGCAGCTTCTTGGATGACGGGAGCCGTCGTGCCGGTTGACGGAGGTGTGATAGGCGCCGGCTCCTCGGGGATCTCCTGAATAGTGACTCCGACCACCATCTGACCATGACTCATCCCTCTCCAGACCCAGACCTCGCGTTGCGCTATCTCAGTGGCGAGGCAGACGAGGCATTGCTGTTCGAGCATTCCTCCACGTTGAGAGATGAGGGGCGAGGGAAGGTCGTTACCTACAGTCGCAAGGTCTTCATCCCACTGACGACGCTTTGCAACGACCGTTGCACCTATTGCACGTTTGCCAAGCCACCGGGCGCCGGCGGGGTCTACCTGGAGCCGGAAGAGGTGCTGGCCGTCGCCAGGGCAGGTGACGCCGCCAACTGCACCGAAGCACTGTTCACGTTGGGCGACCGCCCCGAGAACCGGTGGCCCCAGGCTCGAGACTTCCTGGAGAGCAAAGGTCTCGACTCCACCATCGAGTACGTGGCGGAGATGTCGTCCCTGGTCAGGTCGGAGACTTCGCTCTTTCCCCATGCCAACCCCGGGCTTCTGGACGACGCGGCGATGACCCTTCTGAGGCCGACGAACCCATCGATGGGGATGATGTTGGAGAACATCTCGGCCCGGCTCACCGAGCCAGGAATGCCCCATCACAATTCCCCGACCAAGGAACCTGCCCGGCGGGTGGCGACCATCGAGGCGGCCGGACGGCAGAAGGTGCCGTTCACAACCGGAATTCTGGTGGGGATCGGAGAAAACCACGAGGAGATAATTGATTCGCTGTTTGCCCTGAGTGAACTGGCCGAGGCGACAGGAGCGATACAGGAGGTGATCATCCAGAACTTCCGGGCGAAGGCCGACACACCGATGAGACGCTCCGCCGAACCGGTGCCACGCTGGTTCGCCCGGGTGGTTGCCCTGGCCCGCTGGATCATGGGCGCCGAGGCGAGCATCCAGGTGCCACCGAACCTCACCGAGAGTTATGAGATCTATCTGCAGGCCGGGATCAACGACTGGGGCGGGGTCTCACCATTGACGATCGACTGGGTCAATCCCGAGGCGCCCTGGCCTCATCTGGAGGACCTGCGGCGTCGAACGCAGGCTGCGGGGTTCGACCTCCGACCACGTCTTCCCGTCTATCCCGGGTACATCAACGAGGAGTGGATCGACACCGGGTTGCTCGGTGACGTGCAAGCAGCAGCCGATGATGACGGTTTAGCCGCGATATGGACCAAGATTGGAGTCGCATGAGAGTCATCGGACCGTTCTGTGTCGCAAAACCCGGCTTGAGGCCCGGTTTCCCGACACAGAAAGCTATCAATGGCCGGAAATGGGTCACGGCAAGATCATGAGAGTCACCTACCTCCGCGTACGCCCTGCCGACACTCTCGCCGAGCCGACCGCGGTCAGCCGACGCCGTGAGGGAACGACGACCATCGAGATCGACAACCCGACCCCGGCGGATCTCGCTGCGGCCTTCAAAGGGGGAGTCTTGGTGGTGGCGCGAGAGGTTGGCGACCATGACCCGACAGCATGGGTGGTCGATCCGGGCGATGCGCTCTTGCTGGCGGCGAAGCAAGTAGCGCAGTGGCGGCTGACGGTCGTCGACAGCGGTCCAAGGGAGACGGTGCTCGACGCGATCGCCCGAAGTCGGTCGGCCTATCTGAGAACCAGGCGCTCCGGGGTTGCCAGAGCGGCACAGATCGCGGGTCTGCCCGGGATCGAGACCTCGGTCTCGGTCTTTGTCGACGATGTTCCTCAGGCGGCGAGGGCGGTTTCGGACGGCGCCACAGACTTGTTGCTCCGCGACTGGAGTACGGAGAGATTGGGTGAACTGCGCGACTCGATGCCCGAGGCTCAGTTTGTCGAGCGCACGGCGCTTCCGCTCGGCGTCGAGATCGACGAGGCGAGAGACACGCTGCCCAAGGACATATTCACCACATGGCTCAACCAGGTCGACGGGTCCGGGGCGGCAAGGCCGCGCCATGAGTGGGCCCCGGGGAAGGACATGGATCCTCCGGTGCCGGTCGGGCGCTTGTCGGCAGAGTGGATGGACCCGGTGTGGATCGACGGATCGGGAGTCGGGAACCTCGGTGACGCTGGTGATCTGGCGCCGGTACTCGAGCGCTCCCTGGATGGACATGCCCCCACGGTGACCGAACTGGAAGAGCTCTTCATGGCGAGGGGCGACCAGATCGACGCCGTCGCCCGCACAGCCGACGAGCTTCGGAGGAGAGCCGTGGGAGACACGGTGACCTACGTGGTCAACCGCAACATCAACTACACCAACCTCTGCTATTTCAAATGCGGTTTCTGCGCCTTCTCCAAAGGCCCCAAGTCTTTGAACCTGCGTGGCGAGCCATATCTGATGGGGCTCGACGAGATCGTGGATCGCTCACGTGAGGCATGGGGACGGGGGGCAACCGAGGTAACCCTTCAGGGGTGGATTCACCCCGATTTCACCGGCAACTTCTACGTCGAGGTGGTCAAGGCGATCAAGGAAGAGCTTCCCGACATGCACATCCACGGTTTCACGCCATTGGAGGTTTGG
>JAPUJM010000161.1 GCA_027296205.1 Actinomycetota bacterium | reverse complement strand
GTCTCGGCCTCGATCTGCTTGTAGCCGTGGAACTCGGTACCGTTGTCGGCGGTGATGGTGTGGATGGGGACGGGAGCTGAGTTGATGAGCTGGATGGCGACGCGGTTGAGCTCGACGACCGTTCGGTTGCGGAGCTTGCCGATGATGAGATACCCGATCTTTCTCTCGACGAGAGTGACGATGCATGGCTTCGTGGAGCCGAGAACGGTATCGATCTCCCAGTGGCCGAGCTCGCTGCGGTCCTCAACTACGGCGGGGCGTTCGGAGATGAGACGCTTACCGGCGAGGCGCCCCCGGGAGTCATAGGCACCATAGCGTTTACGACGCTTCTTGCCGGCCTGGCGAAGGAGCTTGTAACGGGAGCCACCACGCCGCTTGTCACGCCAGATGTAGCGGTAGATGGTCTCGTGACTGATGCGCAGGCCTCCATCCCTACTGAGCCGACCAGAGATCTGCTCAGGACTCCATTCCATCCTGAGATGCTCGATCACGACAGCCCAGTCTTCGTCGGTTAAGCGCTGGTTGCGGCGAGAGCGAGAGCGCCGCCAGCGAGCGAAGTCATCGGCTAGTGCCGGTCGATAGACTCGACCGGTTCTGTCCTTCGAGTTGCGGCGGACCTCACGGCTGATCGTGCTGCGGTCTCGGCCCAGAGTGCGAGCGATCTCAGCCTGCGAGCATCCTTGTTTGCGTAGCGCAGAAAGTGCATACCTCTCCTCAGAGGTGAGCTGGCGGTAGGTCCTCATGAATCCCTCCTTGATCTTCGTCGACAAGGAAGGTTCTGAGGTCGCCAGCTCGCCTCAACCCGGACCCCGGGCCCGGATCGAGTCTGTGTTGCACTTACTATGTGAATCCAAGCGGTCTAACAAGCGATTGCTGCAGTCGCGGAATGAATTAGCGGGTCCGAAGCACTCGCCTTGCGCCTCGCGCTTCGGATCGGCATGCTGGCCGCGCAGCAGAATCGCGAGACGTTAGGTAGCGCTGCGATCATGAGTGTCGAGGAGACGCATTCTACGTGGTACGATCATTGGGCCGCCATGTGTGGCCCCTCGTGTTCGCCCTGCTGGGAACGGCCTGCGAGGGCGAGCCGGAGACGGTAGTCATGCTTGGCGACGATGCTGTGATCGTCGAGAACTCGCACATCCCCCAAGAGTCACGAGTTCCCTGGACGATAGGCACGGCACCGGAACTCTCGATCGGTCTAGGGGAGGCTGAGGACGCCCATCAGCTCTTTCGCGTGCGCGATGCGGTTGTCCTAGAGGGTGGACGTATTGCGATCGCGAACGGCGGAACTGGCGAGATCCGTATGTTCGGGCCTGATGGAGCACATGTCGTCTCCATGGGCGGGGCCGGAGAAGGACCCGGTGAGTTTCGACGCCTTGAGTCGATCGCACCCTGGGTTGGGGACTCGATTCTCGGTTGGGACGGTCGGCAGCAACGGATCTCGGTGTTCGATGCGGGCGGGCAACATGGCCGGACCTTCCGCGTGCCTCAGTTCAACGACTCCTTCGGTCCGGAGTTTCTGGGGGTGACGCCGGATGGACGGTTCTTTCTCAGAGCCGGCTTTCCGCAAAGGGATGACGAGCCGTTTCGGGGGATGTTCCGACCCGATCAGATGTATGCTCTTCTCACCGGACAGGGAGAGCTGGCAGTTGATCTCGGAGTTCACCCCGGCGCAGAAGGGTTCCTTTCGGCGGGGGGAGGCCTCGAGTCCTTCTACGGGCATCCTCATGCGAAGAGCACGGTGGCCACAGTGTGGGGGGAGCGGGTGCTCATCAGTCCGAACGATGTCTTCGAGCTGAGGGCGTTCACGCTGGATGGGCAGCCGTCGATGGTCGCCCGACTCGACTATGAGACGGCCCGTCCCACTCAGGAAGACATGCGGCACTGGTTTGAGGACTTCACGGCGGATGACACGCCAGAGGAGCGGGCCGCGTTTCGCCGGACGTTTGACGAGTTCCCGCTGCTTGAGTCGTTCCCTGCGTTCGCCGCCATCGTCGTAGACGAACTTGATCACGTCTGGGTACGTGAGTTCGGCACGCCTGGAGATGAGCGAGCCATTTGGGTCGTGTTCGATCCCAACGGCGTAGCGCTGGGCCGTATCGAGACGCCGCCGGGCCTCGAGGTCTACCAGATTGGAGCCGACTACATCCTCGGCCGAGCACGCGACGAGTTTGACGTGGAAGGGGTACAGCGGTGGCCTCTCGCCCGTCAGTAAGAAGCGCTACCTAACAAGGAATTGCTGCTGTCCGCGGGAGCGGCGGGGAAGCTCGCTTCGCTCGCTGTCACCTACTAAGGTGCGGCAGCAGAATTCCAAGACGTTAGGTAGCCCCTGAAGTGACCGCCCCCAGAGGTCGGACTGACAATGATCGTAAACCGTTGGCGTGCCGTGTTGGCCACCGTCGTCGCCGCTACCTTCGGCTGTGGGTGCTCCGGGTCGGAGTCGAATGGGCCGGAGGCGCAGGTGATCGACAGTGCAGGATTTCGGGTCGTCAGCTACGACCTCACGGAAGTCGAAGCTCCTCTCTACCGCTCGGTCGGCGACCCGGACCTGGAGATTGGCGTGGTAGACGGCCCGCCCGAGTATGCTTTCTCCAGGATTGTGGACGTTGAGCTCCTGAGGGACAGCTTGATCCTCGTATCGGACGCCGTTTCGCGCGAGATCCGAGTATTCGACGCCCAAGGGCGGTATCAACGGAGCATCGGGCAACAAGGGGAAGGTCCTGGTGA
>JAPUJM010000160.1 GCA_027296205.1 Actinomycetota bacterium | reverse complement strand
AGTAACACTGCTAGTCGTTTCATGATGATCTCCTCTCATCTGTCCTTGCGGACTTGTGACTTGGACGACGAGCACTCTGCGAGCGGTTCCCGGTAGCGTGTAGGGAATGTTTGGCGGTTCTCTCAGAGTCCTGGAGATATTTGGTGATTCGGCCGACCTGGGTCGAGGTCACGGAGCGGCCTGTGCCGGGATGATTGGCAAGTATCTGGACGATCGGATCGAGCTCACCGTGCAAGAGGAGTGGAGCGGAGGAAGCCCCGATCGTGACCTCATCCTCGAGATAGCCGAGGGAACTCTGGAGCACCACGAGCGCTTTGCCGAGGAGCTCTACGTCGAGATGGTTGCAATGGCCGATGCCGCCGGGATCACCCCCGCCGAGGCCGTTGTCGTCGGAGGGTTCACCGATTTGGTCGATGTGGTCCGCTCGGTGGTCGGCACGGCTCCTTTGGAGCACAACTGCACGGCCATTCTCAACCCGGAGGCAGGTTTCCTCGCTCAGACCTGGGACATGCACGCCTCGGCCGGCGAGTTCGTCATCATGCTCAAACTCGATCCGATCGCCGGTCCGAACGCCATAGTTCAGACCACTGCCGGCTGTCTCGGCCAAATGGGCATGAACGAGGCGGGGATCTCGATCGGGATCAACAACTTGACTTCGCTCGGGAAGCCCGGCGTGACATGGCCGTTCGTGGTTCGAAGGGTGCTGGAGCAAACCGACCTCGATTCAGCCGTTGAGGTCGTCACGGGGGCCGAGCTCGCCGGGGGCCACAACTTCCTCCTCATGGGGCCTGACGGCGATGCGGTGAATATCGAGGCCATGCCTGGTGGGCAACAGGTCACCCGGACCAGTGACACCGCCTTTGTGCACACCAATCACTGTCTCGGCGAGCGGACGGCCGAGAGCGAGGGCGAGAGACTGCCCGAACACGTCGAGAGCAGTAACACGCGTCTGAACGTGGCCGCCGAGTTGGCCGACGACCCCGAGGCTTTTTTCGCAGAGGCGCTGATATGCCGGCGGGTCGACGATCCCCACGACGTCGGCACCTGTGGTGCCGTGATGATCGAGCCGCGGAAGCGGCGGATGAAGGCTGTGTGGGGGATTCCCGGGGATCACCCCTGGGAGACCTTCCAGCTTTGACCAAGGTCGGGAGGGTAGATCTCTCGGCGAGAAGCCCAGAGACGACAAGCTCGGCGGCTCAGGAACCGGTCTTGCGTTCCGCCATTCCGTTGAGGACCTCGAGGACGACGCGGTTCGCCAGATAGGCGGTCTGCTCTCCCGGTCCGTCGTACGGCGGTGACACCTCGACGATGTCGGCGCCGAGCACGTTGAGATCCTTGGAGATCCTCCGAATCGTGTCGAGAAGCTCCCGCGAGCTGAGACCGCCCGGCTCGGGTGTGCCGGTGCCGGGAGCCATGCCCGGATCGACAACGTCGATGTCCACCGAGATGAAGACGCCTTTGGCCCCGCCATCGAGTGAGTAGGCAACCGCCTCGTCGACGACATCATCGAGACCACGATCGACGATCTCGTGCATCATGAAGGTCCGCATCTTCTGTTCACCCATCCACTGGATGACCTCCGGCTCGGGCCAGTAGCCACGCAGTCCGATCTGGACGAAACGGTGTCCGGGCACGGCGCCGGATTCGACGAGACGACGCATCGGCGTGCTGTGCCCGGCCAATCCTCCACGCTGGAGGAAGCCGGTGTCGGCATGGGCGTCGAAGTGGATCAGAGCGAACTCGCCGAAACCGTGGACCCGGGCCACTCCCATTGCGTCGGGCCAGGTGATGGTGTGGTCGCCGCCGAGGATGATGGGTACCTTGTCCGCAGCCGTGATGTCTGCGACAACGTCGGCGATTCGCTCAACCGATTCCTCCATCTCTCCGGGTATCACGTTGACGTCTCCGATGTCGACCACACCGAGGACCCCAAACGGGTCGATCCCGGTGGGTAGATGGGGGCGATATCCATCCATTGCTCCGTAGTCGGCATTGCGAATGGCAGCCGGGGCGAAGCGAGCACCGGGCCGGTAGGTGGCCCCCCAGTCGAAGGGGGCGCCGACGATGACCACGTCTCCATCACCGAGCTCATCCGGCGTGGCTGCCGGAACGCCCAGGAAGGAGTTGCGGGATGCAAACGAGATGTACTCGGCAGAGGCGAACGGAATCTCGGTCTTGCGCTGCTCGTAGGGCGTGTACATCGGCATCGGTACGCTAACTGGACTTCGAACTGCCCGGAGCTTTCCACCGCTGCTACGAGATCTGGCATGATGACGACGATGTCTGACCAGATCGCCGAGAACGAGGTCACGCCGGCCGCCCGCATGGGAAAGGCGATTGTCAGGGGGGTCATCATCGGAGTGCCCTTGGCAATAGTCTTCCTGACCATCTCGGTCTTGCTCATAACCGACCTGGACCTTGGCGGCTCTCTCGTCACCGCTCTTCTTCCCGGGGTACTTCTCGGTGGCTTTGCCGGCGGGTTCACGGGTTTGACCCTCACCATGGATTGAGGCTCCCCGCCACTCCTCCCATCGCCCGCACACGAAGACGGCTGTATTCTCGGTCTTGAGGAGCGAGAGTTATGAGTCTTCAAAGAGAAAATCCCGCGGTGATTCGGGTAGCCGTCTCGGGGGCAGGGGGGAATCTGGCCGGCCCCATCATCGAGGGGATCGCCGCTGCAGACGACCTGACTCTCTCGGGTCTGTTCAACCCAAACCGGGTCGGCTCGCAATTCGAGGGTGTATCTGTGTCCGGGGAGCCCTCCGCGATCGAGTGTGATGTCGTCATCGAGACTGCCCACCCCGACGTGGTCTTCGACAATCTGGTTTCCTGGCATGAGCTCGGGATGACTGCCGTGGTGGGCACATCGGGATTCACGCCGGAGCGTCTTGCGGAGCTCCGCGATTTTTGGGGCGCCGACCTTCCCTGTCTGGTGGTCCCCAACTTTTCGATTGGCGCCGTGCTGATGATGCGTTTTGCCGCGGAGGCGGCGGGGCACTTCGAAGCGGTGGAGGTCATCGAGCGTCACCATGCCTCCAAACCCGACGCGCCCTCGGGCACGTCCCTGGCTTCGGCCATGGGCATTGGAGCGGCTGGGGGGAGCTCCGTCGAGGGCTCGGAGGAGCTGGTCGCCGGGGCAAGGGGGGCATCGGTCGAAGGGGTGAGAATCCACTCACTTCGTCTCCCCGGTGTCATAGCCCAACAAGAGGTTGCCCTTTCCAACGCCGGCGAGGTCCTTTCTATCGAGCATCTCTCGACGAGCTATGAGTCTT
>JAPUJM010000016.1 GCA_027296205.1 Actinomycetota bacterium | reverse complement strand
CCCGACTTCCGTCGGGAAGTGTCACCCGGTAGAGACCACGGTCGGGGATCGTTCCCGGGTTGGTCACCGCGAGCTGTCTCGCTCCGGGTCGAGCTGTCACCTCTCCGGTGGCGCGGTCCCAGGTGATGCGGGGTCTCAGCTCTGGGAAGAGATCCGACGGGTACCGACCCGACAGCATGTCGAGGGTCTCGTCGAAGACCTGACGGCTCAGTTCGGAGTAGGGCGATGCTCGCCGTGTCATCTGGTATAGATCGTCGGCCGACGTGTCGCCCGACACGGTTTGTGCGACCAACTGCTGGCAAAGGACGTCGATCGGGTTGGTCGGTATACGTGTCCGCTCGACATGCCGCTTGGCCATTTCACCGGCAACAACGGTGGCGACGAGTAAGTCTCCCCGGTACTTCGGAAAGACCTTTGCCCGCGAAACGCCACCCACGTGATGTCCCGATCTTCCCACCCGCTGAAGACCCGATGCCACGGAAGTGGGTGCTTCCACTTGGAGCACGAGATCGACGGCGCCCATATCGATCCCGAGTTCCAGCGACGATGTGGCGACAACCGCCTTGAGCTCGCCGCGCTTGAGAGCCTCCTCGATTTCGAGACGCTGTTCCCTGGCCACCGACCCGTGGTGGGCGCGGGCGAGATCCTCCCCGGCAAGGTTGTTCAACTCTGAGCAGATTCGCTCGGCGAGACGACGCGAGTTGGCAAAGACAATCGTGCTGTTGTGGTCTCTGATCTGGCTGAGCAGTTGGGGGTAGATGGCCGGCCATATCGACCTGGTGGGAGTGTGGTCAGGATCGAGAGGGTCCGGCTCTCCAGGCTCGTTCATGTCTTCGACCGGGACAACGATCTCGAGGTCGAGCTCGCGATCGTGAGGGACGTCGATGATGGTGACCGGTCTCGGGCTCCATTCATCGTCATCGACCATGCCACCCCCGAGAAATCGAGCGATCGCGTCCAGTGGGCGCTGGGTTGCCGAAAGACCGATGCGTTGTGGTGGCTCATCGGTGATTGCTTCGAGTCGCTCGAGGGAGAGGGCGAGGTGGGCACCGCGTTTTGTGCCCGCGACGGCATGTATCTCGTCCACGATCACCCAGCGCACGCTTCGGAACACCGATCGAACGGCCGACGTCAGCATCAGGTACAGCGACTCGGGTGTGGTGATCAGGATGTCGGGTGGGTTCCGCTCCATTCGGCGACGATCCTCTTGAGGGGTGTCGCCCGTTCGCAGGAAGGTCTTCAACTCGGGTAGCGGGTCACCGCCGAGACGTTCGGCGGCGTGACGGATACCGGCGAGCGGAGCCCTCAGGTTGCGGTCGACGTCGTGAGCCAGGGCCTTCATGGGGGAGATGTAGAGGACCCGGCATCGCTCGGCCCTTTCGGGAACCGGCTCGGTGAGAAGTTGATCGAGGGTCCAGAGGAAGGCAGCCAGGGTCTTGCCCGACCCTGTTGGTGCGTGGATCAGCGTGTGGTCGCCAACAGTGATCGCCGGCCATCCCCAAGCCTGTGCCTTGGTCGGCGTGGCAAACGAGGCCTCGAACCACGTCCTGGTTGCCGGTGTGAAAGTCTTCAGCGGGTCCACACCCGGAAGGTATCAGGAGATGGTGACAAGAACCCAGGGGCTCTGCGACCTGACTGGGCCAACAACAGCCGAGACATGCTTGCTGGGTGGTGCAATGCTCAAATGCGAGCGGCCCATGCATCAGGACCCGGAATCAGGCGATGAGCTCCAGGGGGAGTCTGTCGACGGCGGCAATCTCCAGGAAGACGTCGACGACGGTCGGGTCGAATTGAGTGCCGGCGTGGGTGCGGATCTCATTGACGGCAAACTCAACTGGAAGAGCCGGTTGGTATGCCCTGACCGATGTCATCGCGTCAAAGGCGTCGGCGACGAGAACGATGCGGCTGAGGATCGGAATGTTCTCCGCCTCCAGGCCAAACGGGTAGCCACCACCGTCATAACGCTCGTGGTGGTAGAGGATCGCCTCGGCGACCTTGGGCTCGAGACGACTTCGGGTCATGGCGAATCCCATCTCAGGATGCCGTCTTATCAACTCGAATTCCTCCTCGGTCAGCGGACCGGGTTTGCCGAGGATCGTTGGGTCGAAGTGGATCTTGCCGACATCGTGAAGGATGCCCGCCAATGCCAGTCGGTCGAGATCGGCATCTCCGAGCCCGATTCCGGCGCCGAGGTCGACCGCCAGGTCAGAAACACGATGAACATGACCGTGGAGATCCTCGATGACGTCCTCCATGACCTCGATCAGTATGTCTGTTGGTATTTCCCGCATATTGCTCACCACAGAACGTTAAGTCTGCCTACTCGACGCGGTCAGTGTATGGGTCGCCCGTCCCAATTGGCACAATGACCGTATGGATGTGGCAACAGACCTGGTTGAAGTCTTTCTCCGTTCCAACGGCTACCTCACATTGTCGGAACTGCAGATCCAGTCCTTGAATAAAAGAGGTGATTGGGAGACCGTCACCGACGTTGACATTCTGGCCCTGCGGTTCCCGGGCCGGGTGTTCATCGCCGATGCCCACGACTCGGCGATGGCGTCCGAATTGGAAGTTGCGGGTGTGCCACTCCTTCTCGAAGAGGACACAATCGACGTCATTATCGGTGAGGTGAAGGAGGGCGAGGCGACATTCAACCCGTCGCTGACCAAGCACGAGACGCTCCACACGGCGTTGCACCGTCTCAGTTGGATCTACTCCGAAGGGGACCTCGATCGGGTGGTCGAAGACCTCCGGGAGAAAAGTGTGTGCTACACCCCCGCCAGGGGTGGCGGCACGGTGCGGACCCGGCTCGTCGCCTTCGGTCAGGCGCCCGAAGTGACGATGAATGTCATACCTCTGGAGGTGATCCTCGAACGTGCGCTCGGCACTCTCGAAAGCCATGACGCCCTCCTCCGCTCGGCACGGTCGTCCAGTCCTGCGGCAGCCATGCTGAAGCTTCTCCACAAGACAGGGTTCCAATTCAGTCGTGATCCTTGAAACGCTCCACGTACTGATTTATGGCGGCATCGTGCTCAGGCGTTGAATGGGCCACCGCCTGGAGCGCTGCCGAAAACTCCAGGAACGAGTCGAGGCTCATCGTCCTCGACTGGCGGAGAAGACGCTTGGCCAACACCACCGCGGGTCGTGGCTTGGATGCGATGGTTCCCGCCAGTTTCTTGACGTGGTCCTCCATCTTGTTCTCCGGGACGACCTTGAGAAGGACACCGAGTTTGACGGCTTCGTCGGCGTCTATCGAGCGTGCTGTCAGTGAGAGCTCGGTTGCCCGCTGCCAGCCGACGACTCGTGGGAGCAACCATGCGCCACCGTCACCGGGGATGATCCCCATCTCGATGAACGTGTGAGCGAACCGCGCACGCGGAGTGCCGATGCGAAGATCACAGCCCAGAACCAGGTCGAAGCCGGCGCCAATCGCAGGTCCGTTGACAGCGGCGATGGTGACGAGGTCGGTGGTGGCCATGAACCGTGTGAGCTGCTGAATCGTTTCCCGGTAATTCTCAGTGATCTCGGCCGGGTTACCGGCGAACAGACCATCCTTGGCGGCCATGTCCTTGACGTTTCCACCTGCCGAGAAGGCGGGGCCCTCGGCTTGGAGAACCATCACGCCGATGTCAGGGTCCGTCTCGGCGTCATGGATGGCATCGAGAAGATCTTCCAGCATCTCTCCGCCGGTGAGGGCGTTACGAGTTTCGGGCTGGGCGAGTGTGATCACCGCCACGCCGTCGGTGAGTGTTGTCCTGGTCGAGCTCACAGCAGGCCCTCGTCCCGGGCCACTTCGATGAATCGGGATGCCCGCCTGGGGTCGATTCGATTCCGCGCGTCGCCATCGACCTTGGTCGACGACCCCACGATCACCGAGTCGGCGGTGCCGGTGAACTTCGGGAGATTGTCCACGTTCGCTCCCGATCCGATCACGACGCGGGTCTCAGCTGGGACTGCGGCTCTCACCACGTTGGCCTCACGTATGTCCGGCTCTGCTCCGGTGCCCGAACCGGAGACGATCACAGCGTCTGCACGGCCACGTTCCACGGTGTCGGCGGCAGCCCGGCTGGCATCGATCCCGGTCGGCGCGGCGGCGTGCTTGACCATCACGTCCGCCCAGATCTCCACACCCGGCGCCAGCCGGCTGCGTTTGCGAAGTACTTCTGCCGCCTGGCCCACGATTGGGCCCTGATCGGTGTACATGATGCCCGTCAGCACATTGACTCTGATGAATGCGGCCCCGGTGGCGGCGGCGATCCCCAGGGCGGAAAGAGCGTCATTCCGAAGGACATTGACGCCAAACGGCAATCCGGTCGCATCTGACACCCCAGTCACGGAAACCGTCATCGCGGAGATCGTCTCCGCGGGAATACCGTCGGCGAAAAAAGGGATGTCGCCAAAGTTCTCGATCATGAGAGCAGGGAACCCGGCTTCGGCCAGATCTGAGGCGTCGGCAACAGCCGTCTGTATGACCTCATCCATCGAGCCGTTGAATCCAGGGGATCCCGGAAGGGGGAGCAGATGAACCATCCCCACCACATGGGGAATGGGATTCACAGGTAGGCCCTGGCTACCTGCATCGCCCTTTCGGCATGCTCGCCGGTCACCTTCAGGCGAGTGTCTTTCGGCTTGGCCCGGCGAACCACGATCCTTGCCCAATCGGAAGCCGACCCCTTGATCAACTGGTCGGTGTCCTCCGGCCCATAGATCCACTTGGAGTAACCGGGGCCGATGACCTCGACCCGGACCGGCTCATAATCCTCGCCCGCTTCCTTGAATGCGTAGGGAAGTGTCTTCCAACCCAGCCAGCAAACATGACGAATACGGGGGGTGTCCTCGACTTCGATCCCAAGCGTGGCGTAAATATCGAGACCGTGCATCCATGTCTCCATCAGACGAAACGTCGCGAACGTCCGAGCGCTCATGTCGCCGGCAATCCAACTGATCCGGTCCTCGCCGCTCATGTGAGACAGCGGCTCCACCACTTTGGCCCGCCCGCCCCGCCACCACTCGATGACATCTTGCGGGCGCATGGCACGACCCATTTTGATGGCCTTCTTCTTCGAGGCCTCGAGATCTGGAGCGCTCTGCCATTCCTTGACCCTTTCGCCCCCGTTGATGGCATCGGCTCCCAGCTCCTCGAAGTCGGCGAGGTGGGCGATCGTGTCCCGGACGGTCCACGGTTTGTTGGGCGTCTTGAGATCCCAAACCTTGATCGGGATACGCTGCAGGGACTGGTCGAGAAACTGTTGCTCGGCTACTAGGTCAGAGAGTATGTCGCGCACCCTCAGATTCTAATAGTGAACTGCGCTGTACCTCCCAAGGCAGGACTCACGTCTACCAGGGTCTTTCGGCCTGCTCCTCGCTCATCGGCGTCGGAATGCTGGTGGTGTCCGGGAGTTCGGCGATCCCGTTGAGTCGATCGAGTAGCTGGCGGAGACGTCCAAATTGCCTCCGGTCGAACACAAACGCAATGCGTTCACAGTCGAGGGCGTCGTCGTCTTCGACCTCGGGCGGCGTCGCTTCGGCGATCTCGATGCTTCCTTCGACGACGATATCGGCAAATTCGTCGTTCAAGGCAGCCATCTCCTCGACGGAAGGCGCCTGACGGACCCGCAGGATGAGTCTGCCCGAGGCGTACCGCGAGGAGTGGTAGTTGGTGTAGAAGTGGCGAATGTGGTCGCAGGCTGCCGCGGCGCTGTTGGTATGGAGAAACAGGGAAAGGTCGGCCTCCGAGATCAGGCCTCCGGCGAGTTGGACATCCTTGACAAAGTCGATGACCGGGCCCCAGTAGCCCGTTCCTTCCGCTTCGAGAAACACGATCGGGTGTAAATCGCTTTTGCCGGTCTGGATCAACGTGAGCAGCTCGAATGCCTCGTCGAGGGTCCCGAACCCGCCGGGGAGGATCACAAAGGCGTGGGACTCCTTGACGAACCCGAGCTTGCGGGTGAAGAAGTATTTGAAGTTGACGGTGCGTGATTCGGACAGATAGGGGTTCGCCTCCGACTCGAACGGGAGACGGATATTGACTCCGTAGGAGTGGTCGGCGCCGGCCCCGCGATTGCCTGCCTCCATGATTCCCGGACCTGCTCCGGTGATCACGCCCCAACCGTGCTCGGCCATCATTCGGGCGAACTCAACCGTTATCTCGTAGTTGGGATCGCCCGCACCGAGACGCGCCGATCCGTAGATGGTCACTTTCGGCTCGTCGTGGCGCGAGAAGACGAGGTTGGAGTAGCGGATCTCCTTCAACGCGGTGTTGATCAGCTTCAGGTCACCGCGGGTGCCGCCGTCCCGATGCAACTTCAGGACAGTCGTCATCAGTTCTCCGATCAGATCCTGGTTGTTGTTCTCTGACGCATCGGCGACGAGTTGTCGAAGAGTCTCGTCGAGTTCGGGATTGCCCAAGTCGTAGGCCATACACCGTAACGTACCTCTCCGTCGCGTTACTTGGCGCCGCCGCCCGATTCCGGGAAGAGCGGACCCGTCCCGGATCCGGGGCGCATCGCCGGAGGCATGAGCTAGAAGGGCTTTGTCGACGGTCCCTTTCTCACGACCGCGTTCCACACCGTCTCATAGTGGTCACGGTCGTAGGCGTCGACCTGGGGAAGGACAAACTCATCCCAGGCTTTGCGCAGTGGGTCCTCGCGGGCCGTGTAGACCAGCAGGCCGGTTGGGATCCGATCGAGCACCGAGCGGAGCGACAACGGTGTTTCCACCCGGACGTCGGTGTCGGACTCCTCGAAAGAGGCGTTGATCTCCACCGTGAGCCGAGCGATTGCCTCGACGTACTCGTCCTTCAGCTTGGGGTAGCGCCGCACCAACATCGCCTTGACCTGGTCTTCATCAGGGAACTTCTTCTCCCAGATGACCCAGCGGTCGGCGAAGGCCTTGTTGAGGGTCTGTGTTCCTGCATAGTCCCTGATATCGGTGGGGTTCATCGTGCCGAAGATGCGCACGTCGTCTCTGAGGCGGACGGTCTCGCCGTTGGGAAGGTCAAGCGCGGCATAACGGTCGAGAAGCGCATGAAGGGCGAACAGCGTCTCGGCGCCGGCCGCGTTCAGTTCGGAGAGGTTGAGCAACGCCGGTCCGCGCAGAGCCCGGGTTATGTCGCCATCCTCCCAACGACTTTCGGTCCCTCCCTTGCCGTCACCATGTAGATGGGTCGAGCCGATGAGGGTGACGTCGCGAACCTCGCCCGTGAGCGGGATCCGGAAGTAGGGGAGACCCATCGCCGCCGCGAACTGTTCGATGTCGTGGTCCTTGCCGGTGCCCATGTGCCCCCGGACGGCGACGTGAAGCGGCACCAGACCATCGGCCTCGGCCCGACGAGCCTGTTCGAGTTGGGCGAAGCGGTAGAGCATTCCAAGGTCGACGTAGTGCGGATCGGGTTGTGGCACCTTGCGAAGGCGAAGGTCCGAATCGGCGACGTCATCGGGCATCTCGAACTTCTCGAGTTCGATAGGCCGACCCTCGGCAGTCGGGTCCTCGAAGGTCACTGTCTCAGGCAATTGCTTTCTCCTTTGTTCGAGATTCGGGTGCTCGCATCCACCAGCTGTCCATTCCAGATATCGCCAGGCTTCGTCGCAGTGCGCTGCGCGTCCCATCCACCATCGCCTTGGCCAACTGGTCGGGCTCCTCCACCACCTCATGACGCCGGTAGGCTTCGTCGACGGTGTGGTCGCCGATCCCGATCCCGATGACGGTGGTTCCGGCAGCCTCCACGGACGAGACCGACTTGCTGAGCGCTTCCATCGAGCCTCGAGTCATGCCATCGGCGAGGACCATGAGAAGTCTGACATCGGCGCCGAGACGGCCCATGCGATCGGCGGCGTGAATGATATTGAACTCGTCGACATTGGCCGCCTTTTCGAAAAGGGACACAGGTGGCGCGGTGTCGGCGTGACGCCGCGCCAAGGTGGCGGCCCTTTTCGGCTCCGCCGCCGTGAAGAAGAGGCCCGCCAGGGCGTTCTGAGCGTCGCGCCATCGCCGATCGAATGGTTTGACCATGTAGTGGTTGACTGTGGAGATGAGCCTTTCGGCTGCGGTTCCTTGCGTTTGGCGAAGACCGGCGGTTGCGGCCGATCGGGCATGCCGGAAGCTTTCCTCCGTGTCATCTGGTTTGGCGGCGAAACCGCGGTTGAACAGTGCTACCTCGAAGTCGATCTGCAGCTCGTCACAGAGTCGGGCCATGGTCCATGCGCCGAGGAGGGCGGCGGGCATCGCCCAAGATGTTCCCGGGCCTTGGCTGCGACCGGGGTTGAGCATGGAGGCCGAGGCGTCCACGAGAAGCGAAACCGCATAGCGACGTCGGGTCCGTGCCGAACGTCGTTCGTACAACCTCTGGTAGAGGCCGGCTCCGATGAAGAGGGCGGCATGTGGGGAGACGTCGCCCTGATCGAATCCAGAGCGGAGGCCACGTCTCTGGTTGGCGGCGAACAAGGGGAAGAGCTCACCAGAGACCTTTCGTTGGGCGACCCCCCAGCGTTTGGCCACGGTCCTCATCGACTCGAGGCCCTCGGTGTTGAAAGCAGCGAAGGAGTGTGGGATGGGTGTCACCAGAAGTTTCCCACGCTGACCGGTCGGCAGTAACACTTCGGGCGCCTGGCTGACGCGGAGCAGTTGATCGGTCGATTCGTCGCCGGCAATCTCGGAAGCTCCCCTGCGGTCGGACAGACCGGAGCGGGATTCCGCGGCGCGCTTGGTGTCCTGATACGAGTCTGCGTCCGACACGATCGGCGAAATCAGCCGGACGGTGTCCACCCCGCTTGCAGCCTTCTCCGCGTCTGCGTCCTCGGCCAGTTTGCGTTGAGCGTTCGTTGCCGTATCAGGCACTTCGGTGATCAGACCGTGTGTGCGCGCGATCGCTTCGAGTTCGAGTGCGAGTTGGGCCACATACCAGGGGTCGTCCGTCTCTCCGGCGAGACGGCAATGCTCACTTGCGTCGTCGATGGCTACGGCCGCCCCGGCTTCGAAACGCCGTTCGAGGACTTCGCGATCGACGTAGCCACCTGTGAGAAGGAAGCACCCCAAGACAAACTGACTGAGTGCTCCGGACTTGGAGATGGCCTGGCCGAGTGACGACATGTAGAGGTCTTCGAGGACAGATCTTGCCCCCGGGTACGCGGACAGACCTTGCACTTCCTGTCGGGCATCCTCGAGGCTGAAGAATATGATCTCGGCCACGGGCTTCTCGGTCCGTTCCAGCGCCGTCAGCAGATCGAGCTCAACATCCTCGGCAACGTCTCCCTTGATGGGCCAGTCGTCGGGAAGAGGCCTCTCCTCGTCCAGATTGGTGGATACCAGATGCATCACCTCGTGGAGGGCCGACGCCAGGGCGACTTCGTCGGGCGTGACCGGAGCGTTGCGGTGGTACGCGGCCTGAAAGATCCGGGGGTCGCAGACGACCTCATCCGGCGAAGCGGCGCTCTCCGAGCCAAGACGCACCCGAAGGTTGGGGTTGTCAGAAAGACTCCGAGCGAGCCTGGTGACAGCCGGCGCGACCCGCTGGTAACGGCTGACCACTGCCTCGATGGCCCTGTCCTCGGGACCGACGAGGTCGGCAAGAAATGTCGAGTCACGTCCGCGCATAAGTCGCCAATTGTCTCATGTCGTGTCAAACCGGGGCGAAACCGCCTTTTCGGT
Organism: Actinomycetota bacterium; assembly: GCA_027296205.1. Taxonomy (GTDB): domain Bacteria; phylum Actinomycetota; class Acidimicrobiia; order Spongiisociales; family ZC4RG35; genus SZUA-217. The sequence continues at coordinate 2,376 of JAPUJM010000016.1, read as the reverse complement.
GTTGCCACCACCAGGTAATACGATTCAGCCCGTGCACTACGACCTGACAACTCTTCCCAACAATGTCCGAGTGATTTCGGAGACGATGCCCTCCCTCCGATCCGTGGCCCTTGGCTGCTGGATCGACACCGGAACCCGTGACGAGAGCGACAACGAGGCGGGTGTCTCCCATTTCCTCGAGCATCTCCTTTTCAAGGGATCCGAGAAGCTCTCCGCTCGTGACGTCTCGGAGACCTTCGATGCGATAGGTGCGGAGTCCAACGCTTTCACATCCAAGGAAGCCACCTGCTTTTGGACACGGATCCTGGACAAGGAGCTGACGACGGGGCTCGACGTTCTCTCCGAGATCATCCAACGTCCCGCCTTTCGCCCCCACGAGATCGACGCCGAGCGCAATGTGGTGATCGAAGAGATCAACATGTATGAGGACGATCCCAACGACGTCGCTTTCGAGAACTTCACCACTGCAGTCTTTGCGGACCATGCCCTCGAGGCACCGGTCCTGGGCACCAGGGATTCGGTCCTTGGCATGTCCCGGGACGAGATCATCGGCTACTGGGGCCGTCGCTACGGGGCCGGGTCGATCGTGGTGGCTGCGGCCGGGTCGATCGACCACGAGACTCTCGTTGAGATGATCCGCGAGCGTTTCGGCGACTGGTCGGGCGGCACCGTTGATCATGATCACAGCGAATTGGCCGGCCGGCCCCGGATCAACGTCAAGCGGAAAGACACCGAGCAAGCCCATATCGTGGTCGGCGGTCCGGGATTGGACCGAGCCGACGAGCGACGGTGGGCGTTTGAGGTGCTCAACCACATCATGGGGTCCGGCATGTCTTCCCGTCTGTTCCGTGAGGTGCGGGAAGAACGTGGACTGGCATACGCCGTGTATGGGTTCAAGTTGTCGTTCGCCGACACCGGGGCCTGGGGGGTCTATGTAGGGACAACACCCAGTCAGACCGACACCGCCCTGAACGTGATTCGCGACGAGCTGTCGAAGGTGGTCGACTCCGGCATCACCACCGAAGAGCTCGACCGCGCCAAGGGATCGATGAGGGGCGGTTTGGCGTTGTCCCTCGAGGACGCCAATAGCCGGATGGTGCGATTGGGAAGGGACGAGTTGACCGGGATGCCCCATCTGTCGGTGGACGAAAGACTGGAGAAGCTGGAGGCGATCAGCCTCGGCGCGGTGCAGTCGGTGGCAGTCGACCTTTACGGCGCCGATACGCGAATGATCGGGGCGGTCGGCCCCTTCGACGACTCGGACCTGGAGAAGTACCTGGTGGTCTGAAAGCCCGCTGAACTAGCCGGAGAGGTCGAAACTGGCTGACATCGGCTTCTCGCCGAAATCGATGACGCCTGCCAGGCCATTCTCGGGCTTGTCGATCATCAACGCACCACCGAGATCGTGCCCGGCGACACGCGAAGGCCAGCCGAGCACCGTGTAGCCGGTGACGTTCCCCGACAGTGAGGACCAGAGCAGTGCTTCCTGGCCTTGCACCAGGTCGATGACCAACTCGGCCCCACCACCGGCCCTGAGGTTCGAGCCCGGTGACGGAGCCTGGAATAGAGCGGTCTGCGACAAGGCCGCGGCCACAGTCAGCAGACCGGCCAGCCCGATCCCCACGAGACGGAAAGCAATCACGTTTTGCATACCAGGTCACGATAAGTGACTGAGGGCAACTTCTAAACGGCTATTTCCACGAATTGCGAAAGGACTAGTCCATAGATCAGGGCAAGGACGAGAAGCAGCAGAGCGACCCCGAGGACTCCCCGAGACCGCCGGTCAGCCCAACGGGCGGAGGTGAATCCGGCAACCACCCAGAGTGTCACGTCGAGTGGCCAGGCCAGCCACAAATCGCCAAAAACCACGCCGAGAAGGGCCGATAACGGCCCACCGGCGTACAGCAATGTCAGACCGACGGTTGAGCAGAGACCCTCGCAGGAGTCCCTGGTGACCAGTGAGAGGCCACCGACCATGAACACCACGGCAAACCCGAGCAGGAACGATGTCGCTATGGCCGCATTGCGACAGCCCGGGGATTCGCTCTTGTCGACCACGACGGCAGATCGTAAGTGTGGCGTGCCCCTAGCGGGAACAGGACGCTAACTTGCCGGGGCAAGATTCGGAGGAGCCCCATGGAATTGCGCGACGTGATGCTTGTCATCCACATAGCCGGCGCCGGCACCTGGCTCGGAGCCAACATGATCCAGGCTGTCGTGCCGGGTCTGGCCGCCCGTCAGGGAGCCGAGGTTGCGGCCGGTTGGTACCGGGTGGCAGGAGACCTCAGCAAAAGGTTGTACATGCCGGCTTCCATCCTGATTCTCATCACCGGAATCGTGCTGGTTCTTGAGGACGCTTCTCTCAGCTTTGGCAGT